>NZ_JBBNGA010000007.1:0-112872 GCF_040095305.1 Collinsella sp. CLA-AA-H167 | reverse complement strand
CTCCCGAATGCGCGGTATATCTCCTGCCATCTTCTCACGGCTTCCACGGGAAGCGAAAGGGCAATCGCGGCAGATTTATACCCGTGCCCGAGCTCGAAGAGCCCTATGGCCGCCTTCCTGGCCTCGACATCATGCTTCACTCTCAAATCAACGCGCATAAAGAAAGCCTCCCATTTCTCATGTCCAAGAAATGGGAGGCAGTTCAGTCCGTTCTAGCGGGCTTAATCAGGTATTTGGGCCTCGTGCTCGAAAGCTCGGGCAACCTTTAAGCAAACAGGCCGTAGATGCTGATGTTGGCCTTGGCGTAGAGGCCGTTAGCATACTCGGTCCACTTGGAGCTGGCGCTCGAAGCCTGCGAGGAGTACTGCTGATAGGCGGTGTAATAGGCGGTCATGGCCTGCTTATAGGTAGCGCTATCGGCAGTAAAGGCATCGTCGGCAAAGGCCTTAGCGTAGGTGCCATCGGCGTCCTTCCAGGTGCCCTTCTCGCTATCCCACTCGTCGCCGGCAAGGTTGATGATGTAGTCGGCGTAGTCCTTACTCGCGGTCTCCTCGTTGCCGTCAGAAGGCTCGGTCGGGGCGGTCGGCATGCTTGCGGAGCTATCGCCCACCTTCTTCTTGTAGAGCTTCTGCAGCGTCGCGGACTGACGGACGATCTGCTTGGCCTGGTCCTTGGACACGCCATACTGCGTGGCCATGGTTTTGTAGTCGGAGGTGCCGATGGACTCCTCGGCGTACTTCTTCATCTCCTTGGAAGAGACGGTAATGCCCTCGTCCTCGGCAGCGTCCAGCAGAATCTGGTTGCGCACGTAGGACAGGATAACGTCGGCAGACGGAGCGGTGTAGTTGCCATCGCTATCCTTGACGGTGTCGAGGCTGTACTGACTCTCGATGGCCTCGCGCGCGGTGATGTCGCTCTTCTTACCGTTGTAGCTATAGCTTGCTACGGTCGAATCGAGCTGGTCCTCGGTCAGGGTCGCCGAGCCGACACCCTTGCCGCCAAAGCCGCCATTGCCAATAAAGAAGCCGACCACCGCAGCGATCACGACTGCAACCACGAAGGCGGCGATCATCGTCTTCTTGTGCTTGGACGCATGGTCGTCTTCGTCGGAGTCGTCGTCCTCGTCCTGCTCCTCGGGCATGAGGTTCTCGTCGGCGGCATCCGCAGCGATCTTTGCCTCCAGGCGAGCGTCTTCCTCCTCGGCGGTCGTACCGGCGGCAATGTGCTCGGCAGACGTACCGGCGACTAGATCGATCTTCTCGTTCTCGTCACCGTCGGGGCCTTCGCCGCGCTCGATGATCTGGATGCCGTCGATCTCGTCCTTCTCGTCCTTCTTTTGAATCAGACCCATATCAGCTACTCCTTGTTAGGAAACATAGTCCTCAATAGAATACGCCCGACAGAGCGCCGGACGTATTGATTCTTAGGTTATACGCAAACACTTAAGTACTATTTAGGCGTTTGCAGTGTGCATACCTTAGGCCAGGTGCGCGATAACGGCATCGGCAAAGGTCTGCGTGCCCACAGCGCCCTCGACGGAGCCGGTCTGGGCACGACGCACGTCACCGGTAACCTGCTCGCCCTCGTCGAGCGTGGCAGATACGGCGGCACGAATGCGATTGGCAGCGTCGTTCTCGCCCAGGTGATCGAGCATCATCGCAGCAGAGAGGATCTCGGCCGTGGGGTTGGCGATATCCTTGCCCGCGATATCGGGCGCGGAGCCGTGCGTTGCCTCGAAGATGGCGCAGTCGGCACCGATGTTGGAGCCGGGAGCCATGCCCAGACCGCCCACCAGGCCGGCGCACAGGTCGCTCACGATGTCGCCGTACAGGTTGGGCAGCACCAGGACATCGAAGTCGTTGGGGTTCTGGACCAGGCCCATGCAGGTGGCGTCGACAATCTTGTCGTTGAACTCGATATCGGGATAGTTGGCGGCCACCTCGCGCGCCACGCGCAGGAAAAGGCCGTCGGTCGCCTTCATGATGTTGGCCTTGTGCACGGCCGTCACCTTTTTGCGGCCGCAGCGGCGGGCATACTCAAAGGCATACTCCACAATACGGCGGCTCTTGGCGATAGAGATGGGCTTGATCGAGATCGCGGAATCCGCGGCGAAGGCCTTCTGACCCGAGCGCTCGACAAGCTGCGAGAGCTCCTCGACCTCGGCAGTGCCCTCATCGAACTCGATGCCGGCGTAGAGGTCCTCGGTGTTCTCGCGCACGATAACCAGGTCGACATCGCGGAAGCGCGAGCCGTCGCCCGGCTGCGACAGGCAGGGGCGCACGCAGGCGTACAGGTCGAAGTGCTTGCGCAGGGCCACGTTAACGCTGCGGAAACCCGTGCCGACCGGTGTGGTGATGGGACCCTTGATGGCAACCTTGGTCTCGGCGACCGCATCGAGCACGTGCTGGGGCAGCGGCGTGCCAAACTCGTCCATGACGCCGGCGCCGGCCTCCTGGACGTTCCAGTTGATCTGGACACCGGTGGCCTCGACCACGCGGCGCATGGCCTGCGTAATCTCGGGACCGATACCGTCACCGGGAATCAGGACTACATCGTGCGCCATAATCTGTTACTCCTCGTTTTCGGCGTCGTCAGATTTTTTAACGCTAGCACGCTTCTTCTTTTTGGAGAGATCAAGGTCAAAGCGTTTAACAAGCATTTCGCAAATCTCGCTAGAACGGGCTTTGAGATAGCTGCCCTTGCCGTTCTCGGCGTCGAACTTAAGGCGCAGCGCGAGCTTCTCGGCGACCTCGGCGTCAATCTCGCCCTGGCCAAACTCGTACAGGCAACCGAGCATGTCGCGATACTCGAGGTCGCCGTGGTAGCACTGGATGGCCTCGTCCAGGATTGGCCAAGCCTCGCGCGAACGCTCGACGCTCGTGGCGCCCCACACGCACAGCAGGCGGAAGGCAGCATAGCGCAGCGTGGAGGAGATCTCGTCGAACAGTGCGGTCTCGGCACCCTCAAAGGCATCGCCCAGCTGCTCGGGGCAGGTGGTGGCGAGCGCCGTCAGGGCATCGAGGGCCTCCCAGCGGGTCTGAGCCTCGGGGCGGTCGAGCGCCTCGATCAGCGCGGGCACGCAGGGCACGACGCGCTGCGGATCGCGCTCGGCAAGCAGGTGCAGCACGCGGGCGGCAAACTGGCGGATGCGGCGCGTGGGGCAGCCGAGTTCCTTGACCAGACGGTCGACGGCGTTCTCGTTCTCCTCTGCCAGCTGAAGCTGTGCCAGCTCCTCGTCGGTGAGCTGTTCGTCTTTGTTTTCTGCCATAGTTACCTCTTCTTACTATTTCTTAGCGTGCTTGCCAGCACCCTTGCTGTCATCGGTGACCGAGATGAGCTGTCGATCGGCCGCGCCATTGCGACGCGCACGGCGGCGTTCCTCGGCGTCGCCCGCGTCGGCGGCGGCACGGTGAGCCTTGTTGACGTTAAAGACCTCGTCGTGCTTGCGCCACGGACCGACGGACTCGCCAAAGCTCATCTTAAGGCCGGCGATAAAGCCGCCGAGCCAGCCGATCGGCGCAAACTGCACCAGCGGGAACAGTGAGAACACCCAGGTCAGCAGGACGACTGCCGCCGCTCCCGCAAAGTTGGCAATCCAGTAGTCGCGCTTGGTGATGACGCGCTTTTCGCACGCCCACTGGCCGCACAAAAAGCCAATGTAGATCGCAAAGAGAAAGAGCACCAGCGCAAGCACCACGAACGTCCAGCTCATGGGCGCTACTCCCCGTGATGGTGGCCGCAGCAGCACTCGTGGCCGTCATCATGGCCGTGGCCGCCGCAGCACTCGTGGCCCTCGTCGTGGTGGTGGCCACAACCGCACTCGTGATCGTCGCCATGCTCGCCGCAACCGCAGCCTTCCTCGTGAGCGCCATGCTCCTCGGGACGATACTGCGACCAGTCCAGACCGGCGGCGATGGCGTCGGCCTCCTCCTTATAGAGGACCGTGACGGCCTGGGTACCCAGCTTGGCACCACCGATGGCGTCGAGCATGTCGTAGAGCGTAAAGGCCACGTCGGCACCGGGCAGCGCAAGCTCGCGGTCGTCGGCATAGGCGAGCGCCAAGCGCAGGTCCTTGATAAAGTGCTCGACCATAAAGCCGGGCTTGTAGTCGCCGTCGAGCGCCTTGGGAGCCAGGCTCTCCATGGCGCCGGACTTGCCGGTGCCGCCCAGGATCATCTGGCGGGTCTTCTCCAGGTCAAGGCCGCTCAACTCGGCAAATGCCATGGCGTCTGCCATGCCGACCATGCAGGCGCCCAGCGACACCTGGTTGGCGAGCTTGGCAGCCTGGCCCTTGCCGGCGCCGTCGAAGCAGCAGATGTTGGCCGCAAAGGTGGCAAGGATGTCGCGGACCGGCGCGATGTCGCTCTCGGTAGCGCCCACGATAGCCGTGAGCGTACCGGCGATAGCGCCCGACTCGCCGCCGGTGACGGGGCAGTCAAACGCCATGCGACCAGAAACCTGGGCGGCCTCGGCAATGTCACGGGCAAGCTCGGGCGAGCTCGTGGTGAGGTCGATCAAGACCGCGCCGGGCTTAGTGCACGAGAGCAGGCCGTCGCCCGCCAGGTAGAGTTCCTCGACCTCGGAGGGATAGCCCACCATGGTAAAGACGACATCGGCGTTCGCCGCGGCATCGGCCGGCGTATCTGCCCAGACGGCGCCGCGCTCGATAAGCGCCGCCGCCTTGGACTTGGTGCGGTTGTTGACCGTGACGGGATAGCCGGCGTCCAGAATGTGGCCGGCGATGGGGGCACCCATGATTCCGGTGCCAATGAATGCGACGGAGAGCTTGTTTGCCATGAAACCTTTCCTTTTGGGTTGGGTGTTGTTACCAGGTTGAATACTCGGTGCCAGCGTTTGGGCTGTGAGTCGAGGGCGATTACGGACGCAGCGCTTGCCTACTGACCGCGCACGCGGCGGGCGATACGGTCGGAAAGCGACGCCTTGTCGGCGCGGTTCTTACCCCAAAACGCGCAGCCCACCATGCCGGGGCCCACGTGCGAGCCGATGGTGGGACCCACGGAGCCGCGAATGATCGTGACGTCGGCGCAACCCTCCTCCTTGCGGATGGCGGCTTCGAGCCAGTCGCCGTCCTTTTCGGCATCGGCCGTCATAATGGCGATGGGCATGGTGCGATCGGGCACATAGTTCTCGCGGAACGACTTGAGGATGGACTTGAGCGCCTTCTTGCGACCGCGGTTGACGCCGATCAGCGACAGCGAGCCGGCCAGGTCGTAGGACAGCTCGGGTTTGACGTCGAGCTTTGCCGTGAGCTGTGCCGCCGCGGGCGGAATGCGGCCGCCGGCAGCCAGCGCGTCAAAGCTCTCGAGCGTAAAGTAACCGTGGACATAGGTCTTGGCCTCGTTTGCCCAGTCGACCAGCTGCTTGGCGGTCAGTCCCGCCGAACGCTGGCGCACGGCCTCAAGCGCCAAGAGCTCGCCGGTCGCACAGGGCAGAGCGTTGTCGACCACGTACAGCTCAAAGTTGGGATACTCGGCGCGCACGGCGTCCGCCGCCTGGCACGCGGAGTTGTAGCTCGACGACAGTGCCGAGGTAAAGCACAGGTAGACCGTGGGCGTACCCTCTTTGGCGCACTCGGTAAAGAACTCGATATAGCGACCGAGCGACACAGCCGAGGTGGACACGCGGGCACCGGCGCGCATGCGGTCGTAGAACTCCTTGGGTGTGATGCTCGACCAGATGTCATCCGTGCGCTCCTCGCCATCGATAATGAAGGGGAAACCCAAGATATCGACATCGAGGTTCGCGGCGACCTCGGGGCTAAAGTCGCAGCAGGTATCGACGACGATGCGGCAACGGTCCGAATGACCGGCGGATGCGGCCTTGTCCATCAAAGCGACTCCTTACGTAAAAAGGCGGCCACCCGCATGGGATGGCCGCCAACCGTTAACTCATGCAAGTTAACGTATTTTACTCGTCAAGTGTTTCGATGCGGGGCTTGATGATGCCATATCCACCATTCTTACGGTGATACACCACATTGATGAGACCGGTCGTCGCGTTCTCGAACACGTAGAAGTCGTGGCCCAGCAGATCGGTCTGCACCAGCGCCTGCTCCTCAGTCATCGGGGTGACGTCGATAACCTTCTCGCGGACGAGCAGGTCGTCCTCCTCCTCGGGCAGCAGCAGGTCGGCCAGATCCTCGACGCGCTCGACCGGCGCGACATCCGCGGCGCTGGCACCGCCCTGGCGGTTGTCCACGACCTTAGTCTTGAACTTACGCAGCTGGCGGGTGACCTTATCGGCGGAGAGGTCGATGGCGGCGTACATATCTGCACCGTGCTCGGCAACGCGAATCACCGAACCGCGGGCACGAACCGTAACCTCGACGATTGCCGGGTTGGGGTTCGAGGGGTTCTTCTCATAGCGAAGTACAACGTCGACCGTCATGGGCTCGATATCGAAAACCTTGAGCGCCTCGCCGATCTTCTCATCCACATGCGCACGCAGAGCATCGGTTACCGTCGTCTTGCGTCCAGAAACCTTGATATCCATACGTGGCTCCAATCTGCCTCGGGGACTTACTGTACTGGCTATGTACCCATTGCCGTGCATTTAATCACGCGGATTCCCAAAGACCCGAATAACGATTGCTTGATACCGCATACCGAAGTCTCGCACTTTTCTGTGGCAAAGTGCGCTATAGGAGGGAGCCGGCGACTTTGTATTTGGTCCCGAAAATTGGCTTTGACCTGCTGGTTTTATGAAAACGAAAAAGCCGGGCTCCCCTGTTGGAAAAGCCCGGCAATGCGTGTTGAAACCGTGAAGAGGCGTCTCTCCTAGCGCATAGGTGACGCCACCCCTAGCAATAACTAGCTATTGAGCTTGTTAATGTCGTCGTCGGTGATGGTGTCTTCCTGGCTGGACGATTTGTCTTCGGAGGATGCGGTCTCATTGTTGGAATCGGAGGACTCGCTGCCGGAGGATGCGGTCTCACTGGACTCAGAGTCGCCCGGCTGCACGTTAGCGCCCGAAACCGTCTTAGTGGTGAGGTCGTAGGGCATCCTGCCATACCAGACAGAGTGGACCGCCTCGAGCGTGCCGTCGGCCGTAATACCGTCGAGGGCATCGCTCACGGCACGGCACAGTTCGTCATTGGACGAGAGGCCCGCAACACCAAGCGTCGAGGGCGCCTCGAGCGAACCGGCATAGGAGACCTCGCTCATCAGGCGTGCAAGGTAGCCGCCGGCCGTGGAGTCGCAGATTACATAGTCGACCTCGCCGGACTCGAGTGCCTCAAAGCACTCGTTGATGTTGGAGTAGGTCTTTTGGTTGGCGGTGATGCTCTGCTTAGCAAGCGCCTCCTGCGAGGCCGAGGACATCTGGACACCCAGAGTAGACGTGTTAAGGGTATCGGTGGAAACGCTTAGCGACCCACCATCGCTGGTTTTACCGAACACGGAAGCGGCATCGTACAGGCAGGTGCCGAGCGAGCTAACGTCCCCATCCGTGGAGTTGATCTCGCCGATAAAGATATCAGCCTTTTTGTCACCGAGCGCGGAACCTGCCGAGGACGCATCGACAAAGGCGACCTTAAGGCCCATGCGGCTTGCGAGGGCGCGGGCAGCGTCGACTGCATACCCCGTGAGCTCGCCGTCAGCGCCCTGCATGGCCTGCGGCGCATCGGAGGTATCGAGGGCAACCGTCAGGGTACCGGGGGTGACCAGGGCATCATCCGACACCGCGGGCGTGACGGTCTCGTACTCGATCTGGTCGATCGTGGGAGTCGTGAACGTAGACAGCGGGTTGAACGCGCATCCGCTCAGGCCCAAAACGGCGATGACCGCTGCGGTCCCAGCACCTAACCGAGCCGCGTGCATCAAGCTGCCCCTCACCATGTCCACTACCCTGCCTTCTGTGTCGTATACGATCCGTGCGTTGCACGAAATATCAGATTGTTCCCACCAGCTGACCTGGTATTTGACCCCACACTTGCGCACCGGGGTGTTTGCTCGGGAGGCCGCAGCCACCTTCACGACTGGCCCGCTCGCCCGCGAGGCGGTATTGCCCCAAAGAAAGTAGAACGGACGGTGCGGCTTACATCTAGGACGCGCCATGATCGCGCCGCGCGCACGCGGTCGCTTACGTGGATCCCTTTGACCGCGTCTGTCTTGGACTAGGACGGGCATTTCGTCCGTCCGCAACCACAGCCTGGTAGGAACGTAGCGCATTATAGCTAAGTTCAAGCTAAAGTTTAAGGTTAGGGGCGTCATTCGCATCGCGAGTACAGATTTCGCAGGTCGGAGTGGGCTATTCGTGCCTCTGTGAAGCCCGGAGCTCCCCTATGGGGAGCTCCGGGGCACCCTTCCTAGGGTGCCGTGGCCAAAAAATGGCAGATATGAGTACTGTCACCAATTTAGTAACAGGCAATTTTGGCCTCTCGGACAGATTTTGCGCTCAATGTCGCTAACCTGATGCTTAGTTATTCCACATTTGTTTATTATCTTCTTACTTTATGCCGCCTCCGAGTCCTAAATTCCTTGATTTTGCTGTTACTGATTTAGTGACAGTACTCATATTTGCCATATTTTGGCCAGGGCATATGATTAACCCCCTATTTTCGACGTGAATTAGACCGGCTTAAGCCCAAAACACGCCCGCAGCGTGTTAAGCAACGCCTCTTGCTTCTTCCTGCGGGCATCGACACGATTCCGGTACCGCTTTCGCATACGCTGGTGGATGCGCCATGCGAGCGCTTCCATCGCTTCCATGTCGCAGAGCATTTCGTTGTTGACCGTCGCGACCTCGATTCCCATAGTAATCAAGCCCGTGTTGCGTTTTTCATCATGGATACGTCCCCTCCGGGAGGAATGGCCCAGCTCACCGTTGTATTCAAGGTCAAACCGGGCTGCTTCCTGATACGCATCGCAAACTGCATGCGGCATCCCCGAGATTGCCTGCGCGCGGTCATCGAACTCGATCTTGTAGTCGGTCTTAAAGGGACCGCAGTCAAATCCGCCATAGGAAAACGGAAGCGAAAACAGAGCGAGCATGATGCACTCCATGGGCGAGAGCAGGTTTTCTGACAGGTAGGGACACAGACGCAGCAGCTGTTTGGCCACATTCCCCTTGCATGCCGCAAGGTAATCTGCCAGGCGATCGGGCGTCAGCACTGGCTCGACCTCAAAGTAGCCCACATCTGACGGCTGGTCCTTATCCTTTGCAAGCCTGTTCACGGTAGGCGAGCTGTAAGGGGGCAGATACTGCCCGCGATCGCTCAGCGAAATCTTGGAGCACAGCTCCTGGGCCAGGGCAAATGCCTGGATACAGCCGACTTCGCGCGCAACGGCGGCACAGAGGGCCTCGGGAGACAAGCTGTACACTCCCGGCTCCACCTCCAAAATCGAGGCGTCCGGCAGGTCTGTAGAACAAACGGACCAGCTTGCACCAGGCATGCGGCGACGCTGCTTCGCCGACCCCACCAGCAGGCACAAGTCTTCTTGGACCTCGCCACTCACGGCCCCGATCCGCACCAAATCGGGAAGATAAATGTCCTCGGCCGAGGGAGACGATGTATGCAGCACACGGCGCTCTTCATCGGGATCGAGGTCTCTCCAGCTGATGTAACCCATTTGTCGGCGCTCGGCGCGCATCATGCGCAGCGCCGAGGCACCGGTCAGGACTACGGAGGCCGCCAGTTGCTCGCTTGTCGGCTCGATGCGCCGCGCTATCTTCACTGCCACAAAACCACCCCCTACCAAACGCGTGCGATAGCGAGGCCATCGACTGCTGCGGCGCCGGCACGCTTGAGCTCCGCCGAGGCTGCTGCCATGGTCGCGCCCGTGGTAATGACATCATCGATGAGCAGCAGACGGCGGCCGCGCACATCCTCGACCGTCTCGTACATGCCCCGGGCATGCTCCCGGCGCTCATCGCGGCCGAGCTCTCGCTGGTCACCATGACCGTATTTGACCAGGGCGTCCAGCAACGGGACACCCGAAAGATCGCAAAACGAGCGCGCGATTGCTTCCATATGGTCGAATCCACGCCGCCGAAACGCCGCCGCAGTCGCGGGCACAAACACCACCGCGTCCGCACCGGACAACACACCGCCGTAGCGATCGGATGCTGCCACCTGGGCATGCAAGGCAGTGTCGTAGAGCAACTCCGCCAGATACGGTGCCAGACGGCGCTCGCCCGCATCCTTGTACGCCTTGATGATGCGCGGCAGCGGATGTGCATAGACGGCACACGCCAGGCAGCGATCGAGCGCCTCGGCCATTGCCGAAGACGTGCCCTCGACCGAGCACTCGGTACACAGCAAATCCCCAAACGGGGCGCCGCATCGGATGCAACTATGACACGGATCGATGAGCGCGAGCGATGCCAGACAATCCTGGCAGATCAGCGCACCGGAACGCTCGCAGCCAGCGCATCGCGTGGGCGACAACGCCTCGAGCGCCTCATACGTCGCGCGCTCGGCAAGCGGTAGCAATTCGTCCGCAAACGGTAGGACGCCTGCGCCCTGCAAGCGAGTCAATACGTTCAGATGTCTCTTCATGACACAACCCTCCCTACGCGAAGGCGAAGGGAGGGTTGTCGGTGTAGAGCCATGATACCCAGGGGTGCTGGGGTCAGGCGGGTTACATCCGCTTACGGACGTTATTCGCCGGCAGGCGGTTGCGGTACGGACGAGGTGCGGGTCGAGCCTTCGCCACCGTCCTGGCGCGGCTTGCGGGAGCGACGGCGACGGCGACGCTTTTGACCCTGGTCGGTCGAGCCCTCGCCGCCGCGATCCTCACGCGGTTCGCACTCGTCGCGAGCGCCGCCGTGCGAAGCCTTGGCGGCAGCTCCTCCGCCATCGCCGGGGCGACGGCGCGTGACCTTGACTTCGCCATCCGAAACCTGATCGGCCACAGAAGGAATCGAGGGTTTCTGCTGCGCGCCCGAGGAATGGCGACGACGCGGACGTGACGCGCGCTCCTCCTCGCCACGCGGCTTGCCAGCCTTGTCGGCAGGCGCGTCGGAGGCCGAGGCGCCCTTGGGAGCGGCACCGGCCTCGCGAGCAGCTGCGGCGCGGAAGGCGTCCTCGCGCTCCTCGCTCGACAGGTGACGGCGACGACGGCGCGTGGGGTTCATGCCACCGCCGCGATTTTGCTGCTGGGGCTGCTGAGCCTCGCGCTCGCGGGAAGCGTTCTTACCCGCGGCCTCGCCATTGTCGACGGACGCCGTGCGCTTGCGGCGGCGACGGCCATCGGCTGCTCCCTCGGTCTCGGGCGCCTCGGCCTTGCCGCGGCCCTTTCCACGGCCACGGCCCTCGCCCTGGCCCTGAGCGGTGCGAGCATCGGATTCGGCATCGCGACGACGGCGCTTGGGCATCGATGTGCCGGCCAGACGATCGGCGCTCGACAGGCCATCGCCCACGTCGACGCCGTTTTCGCGATCGAGTTCCATGAGCGCCAGACGCATCTCGGGCGACTCGATGCGCTCGAGCACGTCGCGCGTCACGCAGTCGGGGCGGCAGTTGCAGCCCTGCTCGGCGGCCTTCTTTTTGCAACCCTCCGAGCACGTCATATCGGCCAGGTTGACCTTAAAGACTTTGCCGTTCTCCAGGCGCAGCACCAGCTGCTCACGCGGCGTGTCATATTCCTGGATGCGCGCCTTGCCAAGCGGCGTATCGATAAGCGTCTTCTTTTTGGGCGCGCGGCTCTTAAAGTCCTTGTACGCCTCGAACTCGTAGCGCAGGCAGCACATCAGGCGGCCGCAGACGCCACTAATCTTGGACGAGTTGAGCGGCAGGTCCTGCTCCTTTGCCATGCGGATCGAAACCGGCTCAAACTGTCCGCCAAAGCGCGTGCAGCAGAGCTCCTGGCCGCACTGGGCATAGCCGCCCACCAGGCGGGTCTCGTCGCGCACGCCGATCTGGCGCATGTCGACGCGAATGTGCAGCGTCGAGGACAGGTCCTTGACGAGCTGACGGAAATCGACGCGCTCCTCGGCCGCAAAGTAGAACACAGCCTTCTCGCCGCCAAACAGGTACTCGACGCCGACCGGCTTCATCTCGAGGTCGAGCTCTTTGACCAGACGACGGAAATCGACCATGGCCTCGTCGCCCTGGATGGCCAGGTCGTCGGCAAGCTGCAGGTCGATGTCGCTCGCCACGCGCAGCACGGGCTTGAGCGGCTGGCCGATCTCATCTTGCGGCACCTCGAAGGGATCGGCCGTGACCAGGCCGATCTCGGTTCCGCGCTCGGTGGAGCAAATGGCATAATCGGCCTCGAGGATATCCAGATCCTGCGGATCAAACCACAGGTCGCGCGAGGCGTAGGTAAACTTAACGGGTACGACTAACGGCATTTCAGTGCCTTCCTGATATCGAACAGCATGACCTCGATGGCCAGCTGGGGAGTAACGTTTCTGGCGATGTTGCGCTCGGCGGTCGCGACCGCCTCGAGCGCCCGGGTGGCACCCGCAACATTCGTCGCGGCGGCAAGCCGCCCGATCGTGTCGCGCACGTCTTCGTTCACGACGTCGGCCGCCTCGTCCTGAAGTGTCAGCAGCACGTCGCGCATGAGCGTCCGCGCGCTCGCCAGCGCTTCCATGATACCCGAACGCTCGCGCGCGTTGAGTTCGCGCTTGTTGCGGTCCTCAAGCTGCTTCAATGCTCCACGCGACAGGTAGTCGGCGTTTTGCTCGAGCACCTTTTCCTGTGTGGACTTGACCTCGGCGAGCGGCGCCTTAACGGCGACGATGAGCGACTTGGCGCGGCTGAGCACATCAGCCTCGTCGGCAGCGATGAGCGAATCGATGGCGCGGACCATTTGGCGGCGAGCATCCTGGCGCTCGGCACTCTTAAGGAACTCGATGCCGCGTGTGGGGCTTCCCGCCACGGCGACCGCCATGCGGCAACGCGCGAGATCCTGACCCGTCGCGCGGCTCACGGCCTGCGCGGCCACGGTGGGCGACACCAGCCGAAACGGCACGCACTGACAGCGGCTCACGATGGTGGGCAACATCACGTCTGCCGAGGTGCCCAACAAGATGAACATAACGCCCTCGGGCGGCTCCTCGAGTGTCTTGAGCAGCGCGTTGGCGGTGTTAGCGCGCAGTTGCTCGGCACGATCGATGATGTAGACCTTGGCCTTGGCACGGATGGGCGCCAGCGGCACGTCATCGAGCAGCTCGCGGGTCTGGGCAATGAGGTAGCCTGTGGCGCTCTCGGGCGTGTAATAGTGCACGTCAGGATGCGTATGCCGAGCAACGCGTACGCAGCTGTCGCATGCTCCGCAGCCGTCCTGCTCGCACAGGAAGGCCTGGGCGAGCGCCCATGCGGCATCGAGCTTGCCGGCACCGGGAGCGCCCAAAAACAGGTAGGCGTGCGATGCGCGGCCGCTGGCGACGGCGTTGGTCAAAAAATCGCGAACGCGCTCTTGGGTGTCGAGCTTGGCCAGCAGGCTTGCCTGAGCGGGGGCCATGTTACTCGGCCTCCTTGGCAAGCGCGGCGACGACAGCATCTTGCGAAATGACGAGACCGTACGCGCGAATCTGCTCGACCGTCTTCTCGAAGACTTCCTCGACGGTCGCAGTGGCGTCGATGAGCTTTACGCGGTTTGGCTCCTCGGCAGCAATGGCGCAAAATCCCTGGTAAACACGCTCCTGGAATGTCATGCCTTTTGCCTCCATGCGATCTGCCGCGCCACGGGCTGCCATGCGTAGCGCCGCCTGCTCGGGCGTGATGTGGTAGACGAGCGTGAGCGCCGGGTGTGTTCCCGCGACGGCCAGGTTATTGGCATCGCACACTATCTGGCGATCGAGGCCGTCGGCAAATGCCTGGTAGCAGGTCGTGGAATCGTAGAAGCGGTCGCACAGGACCACCTTGCCGGCCGCGAGGGCGGGAGCTATGACCTCGTGCACCAACTGAGCGCGCGCCGCCTCGTAGAGCAGCAACTCGCAGGTGTCGCCCATCGCCGTATTGGCGGGGTCGAGCAGCAGAGCGCGGATCTTTTCGCTGATGGCGGTGCCGCCCGGCTCGCGCAGGCTCACAACCTGGTAGCCAGCGAGTTCGAGCGCGCGGGCAAGCAGACGCGCCTGCGTGGACTTGCCGGCACCATCGACGCCCTCGAGCGTGATAAAGCTATGTTGAGCGGGCTCAAAAGCCATGAGCGCAGCCCCTTCCTATAAGGCGCGTAAATGCAGATATATCAACCAAGCCATGATACCCCAGGGGCAGGCGCGCCCCAAATCGGGCCTAGTCATTGGGTAGTCATTGGGGACGCTCTTAAATGACTAGGCGACAGCTAGGGACGTTCCTAAAGTGCCGGCAGAAAAGGAACGTCCCTAGCTGCCGACTTTTTTGAGCGCTGGGTATAATCGTCGTATTGATTTGAAATGTGGCGAAAGGAGTGGCAATGTCTCGGTATTGCGCCTCGTGCGGCAAACTTCTTGCAGATGATGCCAAGTTCTGCACCTCATGCGGTGCACCCGTTGAGCAGACAACCGCAAGCAATGGCCAACCCGCGTTTGAGCAGACCGGCTTCCTCGATACGCCGCAAGCTAAGCCGGACGACCCCCTCGCCTATCGCCCCGACCCCGCCGCCAGCCCCGCAGCGGTCGAAACGACGCAGCGCATACCCGTCGCGGACACCCCGCCCCAACAGCAACCGGCATCTACGTACGCGCCTGATTCACCGCAGGCCCCCGCCGCCAAAAAGAGCAGCACCAAGGCGCTTATCGCCGTTATCGTTGTGCTCGTGGCAATTATCATCGCCTTGGTCATCTTTTTTGTGATCAAGCCTTTCGACAACGCCGCCACGCAAACGACTGCCGAGATTACTAAGCTGCACCATGATGTTGACGATGATGACCTCAAGCCTCTCGACGACCCCAATAGCCTTTTTGACGATGACGACGATGATGACGAGGATGGCAGCCAGGCGACCCTCTCCGAGCAAAACCTCTACCGTCGCCTGAGCGAATACTACGACCTGCTCGAAGATCTCGATAACCAGGTCCGTGCCTGCGCAGAGGCGTTCAATGGCGGTTATCTGGAAGAGGACCGTACCGCCCGTCAAAATCTCGCCGACGTCGCCGAGCGCACGGAAGACACCATCGAGCAGTACTACGATATCGTCGAGGACCTGGACGTCCCCACAAGCTCTAAGAACTACAGCTCGTGGAAGGACATCATTGCTCTGTACGACGACCTGGATCACCGCATCGATGCGATCTGCGATGCCTGGGAGATCAGCTTAAAGTACGCAAAGCCCGCAGACCATAAGAACGAGATCGTGGCGCCGCTGTCGCGCGACAACGTGGCGGGCACCAATGACAATAAGTACCGCCTAGACTTTGAGGAGCGCTATCCCGGCGCCAAACCCGTCGAAGTGAACTAACGCCTTGTCGTTTCCGAGCCGGCAGTTAGGGACGTTCCTAAACTGCCGGCAGAAAAAGGAATGTCCCTAACTGCCGGTCAAAAAACGAGCGAGGATCATGGGACCCTCGCTCGTTTTTTGGGCAATGTTTCGACTGCGCCGTTACTTGTCGGCGGCTGCTTTCTTGGCAGTCGACTTCTTCGCGGTCGTCTTCTTGGCGGCAGTGGCTTTCTTAGCCGTCGTCTTCTTCGCAGTCGAGGTCTTCTTCGCCGCGCTCGCCTTGGTCGTGGTCTTGCGGCCGCGGGCGGGCTTCTTCTCCTTGGTCGGGCAGTCCATGTTCACGCAGATGCGCCACGGGCCGCGCGCGGTGTTGACCACCACGATGGGGGCGCCGCACTCGGGGCAGGTCTCGCCCGTCGCCTCGAGCTTGCCACGCGCCGGCAGCGGATAGCTCACGCCGCAGTCGTCATAGTTGGTGCAGCGGATAAAGCGCTTGCCGCTCTTCTCGCTCTTGTGTGCGATCAGGTCGCCATGGCGTCCTGCCTCGGCGCACACCTTGCACTCGCCCACCTTAAGGTCGGGCTCGTAGTTGGTGGGGCATGTGGGGTTCACGCAAATCTCGAAAGCCTTTTGGCGGAACGGCTGGCACTTAATGCGCGGCGCACCGCATTCGGGGCACACAGCAGCCTCGCCCTCGAGCGGGCTCACCTTGACGCCGCTCGGCACCGGATAGGTCACATCGCAGTCGGGCCAGCCCATGCAGCCGATAAAGCTGCCGCGGGTCTTGGCGCTCGTCTTCATAACCAAGTCCTTGCCGCACTTGGGGCAGGCGCCCACGCGCGCATCGGCCGTGACGGCGTCGCTGATAGCATCGCCCAGTTCCTGCGTATGCTTGAGCAGCTCGTCGAGCACACCGGCCAGCAGCGCGCGCGAGTGCGTCACGACATGCTCTTCGGTGTCCTCGCCGCGCTCCACGCGGGTCATGTCGCCGTCGAGCTCGCTGGTCATATCGGGGCTCGTGATGCGCGGGGCAAACTGCGACAGTGCATCGATGATGGCGATGCCCAGCTGGCTCGGCTCCACGGGATCGTTTTTGAGATAGCGCACGGCGTACAGGCGCTCGATGATGCTCGCGCGCGTGGACTTGGTGCCCAGGCCGCGCTTTTCCATCTCCTGCACGAGCTTGCCCTGGCTGTAGCGTGCGGGCGGCTCGGTCTGCTTGGCCTCGAGCTTAATGTCGAACACGTCGACCGCATCGCCCTGCTCCAGCGGCGGCATCTGCTCGTCGCGCTTGAGTCCATACGGATACGCCTCACGGAAACCCGGGGTCACGAGCACATCGCCCGAAGCCACGAACGGCTCACCATTGACGTCGAGCTCGAGCTTGGTGTTCTCGATGGTCGCGGGACCCATGAGCGTTGCCAGGAAGCGACGGGCGATGAGGTCGTAGAGCTTGCGCTGGCCACCGTCGAGCGCGGACGGATCGCCCTCGCCCGTGGGATAGATAGGCGGATGGTCGGTGGTTTCGACTTTGCCGCGCGTGGGCTTCATGGGGCCGGCGAGCACCTTTTTGCACACGGGCGTCAGCGCCGGGTTGATCTTTGCCAGGTCGCTCACCACGGCGCCCAGATCGAGCGTCGCAGGGTACACGGTATTGTCGACACGCGGGTAGCTGATGAGACCGGCCATGTAGAGGGACTCGGCGATGCGCATGGTACGCGCAGGTGAGATGCCCTCGGCTGCGGCGGCAGCCTGCAGCGAGGTGGTCGCAAACGGCGTGGGCGGCTGCTGCTTGCGCGAACGCTTGGTCACCGCGGCGACGGTTGCCGTCGCAACGCCGTCAACGTGGCCGTACGCCGCCTCAGCAGCATCCTTGTCGGTAAAGCGCGCCGTCTTGTGCGCAATCTTAAAGCGGTCGTCCTCGGCAGCACCCTGTGCGGCGCCCATGCCGCGGATCTGCCAATAGTCCTCGGGCACAAACGCCATGCGCTCGCGCTCGCGCTCGACCACCAGGGCAAGCGTCGGCGTCTGCACACGGCCGGCAGAGCGCACGTTACCAAAGCCGCCAAACTTGGCGAGCGTCAGGTAGCGCGTGAGCACCGCACCCCAAATGAGGTCGATGTGCTGGCGGCTCTCGCCGGCGTCGGCCAGATTCTGGTCGAGCGAGACGAGATTATCGAAGGCCTGCGTGATCTCGGCCTTGGTAAACGAAGAATACTGGGCGCGGGCGACCGGCAGGTCGGGCGCAACCTCGCGCACCTTGTTGAGGGCGTCCGAACCGATCAGCTCGCCCTCGCGATCGAAGTCCGTGGCGATGATGACACTGTCGGACTTCTTGGCGAGGTTCTTGAGCGAACGAATGAGTTCCTTCTCGGCCGGTAGCTTAATGACGGGCGCCCAGGTGAGGTAAGGCAGGCTCTCGAGTTTCCAGCCCTTGATTGAGATGCCATCGGCAAGAAACGGCTTGCGCTTGGTGTCGTAGGGCGGACGCGCCAGGCCATCGGGTATGTCGGCCGGCAGCATCTCGCCGTCCTCGGTGACCGAATACCAGCCCAGCTTTTTATCGAACAGCACGCTGTCGCAAAAATCGGGCGCTAGGATGTGACCGGCAAGGCCGATGGTCACGCACTCCTCGCCCTTCCACTCAAAACGGTAGATGGCGGTGTTGTACACCTTGTCCTTTTTGGGCTTGCCCGTGGACAGACGCTCGGCAATCTGACGCGCGGCGTCGTTTTTCTCGGCGATGATGAGCTTCAAAAGAGGCTCCTATCTCGTATCTCTGCGGCTACGCCCGCCCGTATGGCGGCCGACTTACGCCCTTGCTTGCTCAATCTGCCCGATGAGCCAATCGCACCAGGCATCCATGCCCTCGCCCTTGCGCGCGCTCACGGCAAACCGCGGCGCCTGCGGATTGAGGTCATCGAGTGTCTTAGTATACCTATCCATGTCAAAATCGAAAGCCGGGGCCACATCGACCTTGTTGAGCAGCTGCGCGCCGGCGTGCTGAAAGATGCCCGGGTACTTGATGGGCTTGTCGTCGCCCTCGGGCACCGAGAGAATCATGATGGACAGGTTTTCGCCCAGGTCAAAGTCGACTGGGCAGACCAGGTTACCCACGTTTTCGATAAAGATGACGTCGATGTTTTCCAGACCCACGGCCTGGTCAAACGCGTCAACGGCCTCCATGATCATGTTGCCCTCGAGGTGGCACAGGCCGCCCGTGTTGATCTGGATGGCAGGCATGCCGGCTTCCTTCATGGTGATGGCGTCGACGTCCGAGGCGATATCGCCTTCGATGACGGCACAGCGCAAGCCGGCCTTGTCGCGCAGGCGCTCGTTGGTGCCCAGAATCGTTGTTGTCTTACCCGAGCCGGGGCTCGACAAGACGTTGATCACGTAGGTGTTTGTCTCATTAAATCGCTGACGCAGCTGATCTGCCAGGCGCTCGTTGCGCGACAGGATCGGCGACGCGATATCAATCGTTTTCTCGGCCATACTCGGCGCTCCTTACTTCTACCATTTATACCCCGTCCCCAGGTTGCTGGCGGGCTAATCGTCGGGGGTCTCGATCTCGATACTTGCGATGTCGAGTTCGCGGCCGTGCAGCAGACGCACGTTGGAGCCGCCACACTGGGGACAGCGACAATGGAAACGGTCGTGATCAAAGACCTCGCCGCAGTCCAGGCACTCGCTTTGTGGATGGACCTCCTCCACGGCAAGCTCGCAGCCGCGCGTGAGCGGGTCCTCGTCGCGAAACGTCTCCCAGGCAAAGTCGAGCGCCTCGCGCACGACCTCGGTCATATCCCCGATACGCAGCGTTACCAAAACGGCGCGCGAGGCCCCCGCCCCACGCGCCGCGCGAATCACTGTATCGAGTATGCCGTTGACAATGCCAACCTCGTGCATACCGATTTACTCCTCGTCGTCCTCTTCGTCGTCCGAAAACAGGTCCAGACGGCTCACAAACAAGCCCTCCTTGCCCTCGCGCGCGGTAATGACCACGCGAGCGATGGCGAGCGAAATCTCGTAGAGCGAGAGCAGGGCGCCATACATGAGCCCCAGCGTAACGGGCGAGCCGTCGGGCGTAATCACAGCCGAGCCCACAAGCAGGCCAACGTATACATAACGCCAGGCACTGCGGAAGGCCGCGTAGGACACGATGTGGAAGACGGACAGGTAGAAGATGATGAGCGGCAGCTCAAACGCCACGCCAAAGCCAATCATAAAGAGCAGCTCCATGTTGACGTAGTTCTCCAGATCGGGCAGCGCCGTAGCGACGGCCGAGGTCTCGCCGATGAGCCACTCAAAGCCCGCAGGAATGATGATGAAATAGCAGAAAATGGCGCCCAGGAAGAACAACACCGTCGAGGCGAGCACCGTGGGCACGACCCACTTGCGCTCGTTGGGGCGAAGCGCCGGCAGGAAAAACGCCAGAATCTGCCAGATGATCATGGGCGTGCACATGACCACGGCCATCTTGATGGCCAGCGAGAAGCGCAAGCCAAAGCCGCCGAGCGTGGTAGTGATGTAGAACTTACCGTCCGGCACAAAGGAGCGGATGGGATCTTCCAGGATGTCGAGCACTACAGGCGTGGCGAAATACAGCACGATAGCGGCGGCAAACACCGACACGACCACGATGGTCAGGCGGCGACGGAGTTCCCCCAGGTGATCGAAAAGCGGCATTCGCGCAGGTCCGATAGGCATTACTCATCGCCTCCCTTCGGGGCGTCGGCGGCAGCAGCGTCGTCCTCGGCCTCGAGCTCGCGAGCGAGCTGGTCGACGACGGCCTTGCGCTTACGGGGACGACGGGCGTAGAGGTCAGCCGTCGTGGGCTCTGCCGGCTCGGGCTTGGGCTCCGGCTCTGCAGCTGGCTCGGGTTCGACGGCGGCAGCAGCAGGCTCGGCCTTGGCGGGCTCGGCGCTCTCGGCCTCATCAGCAGCGCCTTCGCCCTCGGTGGCACCCTCGCTCGCAGCCTTCTCGGCGGCAAGGCGGGCACGGCGCTCGGCAAAGGTCTCCTTCTTTGCGGGTGCAGCCGTCCCGGCGGCATCCTCGTCCGCATCGGAATCGTCATCGACGACAGCCTTCTTGGGCTTGACCGGCGCCGACGCGGCCTCGCTTACCGGATCGATGATCTCGGACTGAACAACGGCCGTCATCTTTTCCTGCGTCTCGCGGAACTGACGGATGGCACGGCCGATCGTGCGGCCCATCTGCGGGAGCTTATCCGGGCCAAACAGCAAAAAGCCGAAGACCACGATGATCGCGAGCTCACCCTCTCCAATACCAAACACACATACCTCCAAGGCTCGATGTGAGTCGAGCCCGCACCGCGCCATTCGGCCGGAACTCGTCTATTCATTCGGTCAAGTATAGCGCCCGGACGCCAAAACGTCCGAGCGCATCACAAACATATGCCAAACGGCACGCCCTTTTGGGGGCAAAGATTATGCAGCGGTGATCGAAATCTCCTGGTCGACGCCCAACAACTGAACCACGCGCATCACCGGGGGCTGCACGTTGACGCAGCTAAAACGCTTACCATGATCAGCTGCGTGGTGCGCGGCGCCCACAAGCACGCCAATGCCCGTCGAATCGATGTAGCTCACCTGGGCAAAATCGAGCTCAACGGCCTCAGTGGGCTGCTCGAGCGCCAGGTCGATGGCATTGCGCAGGCTATCGGCGTTAGAGATATCGATCTCGCCGGTGACCTTAATGGTGTAGAGCTCTGGCGTGGGGTTGGTGGAAATACCCAAATCCATATATACGCTCCTTTACGTATCGAAAGTGCGGATAGTACTGGGCCGGACTTGCGGGGCCATACGCGCTAGGCGCGCTCGGCACGCGCAAGGTCGGCAGCGACGAGCTTGACGGCCAGCACCAGCACATCGAGCGCGGCCTCCAGGTCCTCGACCGTGGGATAGCTCGGCGCGATGCGGATGTTGGTGTCGCGCGGGTCCTTGCCATAGGGCCAGGTAGCACCGGCCGGCGTGAGCTTGACGCCCAAGTCGGCGCAGAGCGCGGCGACCTTTTGGGCCGAGCCCTCGGGACCATCGAAGCTCACAAAGTAGCCGCCGCGGGGATGCGTCCAGGTGGCGCAACCCGTGTCGCCCAGGCCCTCGGTGAGCTTGCGCTCGACGGCCTCAAAGCGCGGGCGCAAGAACTCGGCATGCTTTTTCATGTGCTCCTTGACCGCCTCGATGGTGGGAAGGAAGCGCACGTGACGCAGCTGGTTGAGCTTGTCGGCGCTGATGAGGCCGGCCTTCAGGCGCTTGGAGAACTCGGCGATGACCGCGGGGCTCGCACCGATAAAGCCGATGCCGGCGCCCGGGAAGGTGATCTTGGACGTTGAGGCAAAGGCCACCACACGATCCTCGGTGCCCGCCGCGCGAGCGAGGTCAAAGATGTTGGCGAGCTCGTCGGTCTCGTCGTACAGGTCGTGCACGCAGTAGGCGTTGTCCCAGAAGATGCGGAAATCGGGCGCGGCCGTGGGCATCTCAACCAGGCGGCGCACGGTGTCCTCGCTAAAGGTAATGCCCGTGGGGTTGGAATACTTGGGCACGCACCAGATACCCTTGATGGAATCGTCGGCGGCAACCAGGCGCTCGATCTCGTCCATGTCGGGGCCGTTGTCGGTCATCGCGACGGGGACGTTCTCGATACCCAGGTCGGCGGTAATGCCAAAGTGGCGGTCGTAGCCGGGAACCGGGCATAGGAACTTGACCTTCTTGCCGTCGTGCGCGGCCTCGTAGGCATCCCAGGGCTCGCTGCCGCACGAGCCGCAACGCCAGAACATGCCGGCGATGTCATGCTCAATCAAAAGGCTCGACGAGCCCAGCACGAGCGTCTGCTCGGCGGGGCAGCCCAGGAACTCCCCTGCCAACTTGCGTGCCGAAGGAATACCCTCGAAGCAGCCGTAGTTGGAGCAGTCGACGCTGCCGTCGTGTAGATCGGCGTCGGCATTGAGAATATCGAGCATGGGGCGCGAGATGTCCACCTGGGAAGGCGACGGCTTGCCGCGGGCCATATCGAGCGCCAGGCCCTTGGCCTTGACCTCGGCGACCTCGGCCTTGAGCGCCTCGATGGCGGCATCGAGTTCGGTGGTTTCCATCTTCTGGTAGATCGTCTGCATGGGTGCGACCTTTCGCGAAGCGGGACGTTGCAGTTCGTCTAAGTATAGACCGCCACCGCCGCAACGTTATGAAGCCGTGATAGATTAAGTTCATCGCAATAAATTACGAATCGCCGCGCATGCCGGCGTGGGGCGCCCAAGGAGGCACTATGGAGTACGGATTGTTCCAGGCCGAGGAATTCGGCGACCTGCAGCGCCTGGTCGACGGACTGTTTTACGACCGCCACGCCATCGACCGCCTGGATCTGATCGTACAGGCCGAGATCTTGGACCTGACGCCCGATCTCATGGAAATCGTCAACCTGCTACCGCCCGGCTATTACGACCGCCAGTCACTTTGCGACCAGCTCAACTCGGCCCTAGCCGCCCACGGCTGGGGCGCCGTCTACGGCACCGTGGAATAAACCCACTCATTGGGGACGTACTTAAATGAATAGAACCACTCATTTAAGTACGTCCCCAATGACTATCCAATGACTAAACGCCGCCTGTGATGGTGTTCACAGGCGGCGTTTTTAAACTTGTACAAACTTGTATGTGCTCTTACTCGTCCTTGGGCGCGGGGTGTTTGCAGACCACACTCATGTAGATCATGCCGAGCACGGCAGCGGTGACAGAGCCGGCAAGAATGGCGGCCTTTGCGGCCAGAACCTCAAACTGGGCCGTCGGGAAGGCAAGGCCACTGATGAGAATCGACATGGTAAAGCCGATGCCGCCCAGAATGCCCACACCGGCGATCATGTGCCAGTTAACGTTGTGCGGCAGCTCGGAGATCTTGAGCTTAACCAGGGCAAACGTCATGCCAAAGATACCAATCGGCTTGCCCAGCAACATGCCAAAGTACACGCCGAGCGTCACCGGGTCGGTGAGCAGCGTGCTCATGTCCACGCCCACTAGGCGAACCTGTGCGTTCACGAACGCAAAGATCGGCAGGATCACAAAGTTGACCGGCGTGGAGATCAGGCGCTCCATGCGAATGAGCGGCGGGGTCACGCGGTGCATGACGCGCTCGACCCTGGTGGTCGAGACGGTAAAGTCATGCTGACCCAGGATGTGCGCCTCGTCGTCGTAGCGGTCGTCGAGCAGCGGCAGGCACTCGCCCAGCCAATCGGTGAGACTATCGAGCTTGACGCCGCACTTGGCCGGGATGGTGAAGGCCAGGATGACGCCGGCAAGCGTGGCATGTACGCCGCTCTTGAACATGCAGAACCACAACAGCAGACCCAGTACCGAATACGGGGCAAGGCGGTAATGCTGCGTCTTGTTGAGCCACACGAGCGCGCAGGTCACGAGCGCGGCGGCGCCCAACCAAAACGGATTGGGGCTCTGACCGTAGAAAATGGCGATGGCGGCGATGGAGATGAGGTCGTCGGCGATGGCGAGCGTCGAGAAGAACACGCGCACGCCGTTGGGCACGCGATTGCCCAAAAGCGATAGCACGCCCAGCGCAAAGGCAATATCGGTTGCCATGGGGATGGCCCAACCGTTGCGGGCGCCGGCATGGTTAAAGATGAGGTAGATGCAGGCGGGAACGACGACACCGCCCACGGCTGCCAGCATGGGAAGCATGGCCTGACGCGGGTTTTTGAGCTCGCCGACCGTCATCTCATACTTGAGCTCGATGCCCACCAACAAAAAGAAGATCGCCATGAGGAAGTCGTTGACGAAAAGCTCGACGGTGAGGCCGGCCGTAAAATGTCCCAGGCCCACATACAGCGGGGTCTCCAAAAAGTGATGGATGGCCTCGTAGGCATCGGTATTGGCGCAGATGACGGCGGCGATGGCGGCGAAGACCATGACGGCGGCGGAAATCGTGCCGTTCTCGGCAATGCGCTCCCAGATGTCGTGACGTTCAAAGCGCTTGCGCTCACGAACGTTGAACAGCTGCTCAGTTGCTGCCATGGGCGGCTCCTTTCGCGGGAAGGCTCCCGTCTTAAAAAAGCACGGCCCGCCCAAGTGGCGGCGCCGCGCTCCAACGTATTACGCTTGCATCTAGCCTACCCTGCACGACGAGCACGCAGGCGTGGCCGAAAAGCGGAACCACAGGTTGAACATTATTTGCTCAACGGCACGGGCACGCCTGTCCAAGAGACGACGCGGCACCGTGCACAAAAAACGACCGGAGCGCGGGGCTTCCGCGATCCGGTCGTGGCGTTCGGTCAACTAAACCTAGCAGGCGGCCATGATGGGGGCAGCGACCTGCTTCTTACGGGAGAGGACGCCCGGCATCCAGACGCCGTCGTGCTCGTCGGCAATGCCCAGGCCCTTCTGAGCAGCCTCGGTCTCGCCCTCGAGCAGGACCTGCGAGCCCTCCTCCATGATGTCGGTGATGCACAGGACAATGCCGTCAGCACCCTTCTCGGCGGCGTAGGCGCGCATGGCCTCGCGGATCTCGTCAATCATGCCGAGCGCGCGGCTCTTGTCGACAGTCTCGTACTGGCCGATGAGCAGCTTCTTGCCGGCGGGCTCGAACATCTTGATGTCGTTGCCGACCATCTCGGCTGCGGTGAAGGAGCCGGACGGACGGGTGAGGAAGACCTCCATGCCGAACTTGACCGGGTCGACGCCCACCTGCTCGCCGAGCTTGGCGGCGACGGCGCGGTCGACATCGGTGGTGGTGGGGCTCTTGAGCATGAGCGTATCGGTCATCATGGCCGAGAGCAGCAGCTTGGCCTGGACGTCGGAAAGCTCAACGCCGAGCACGCCGGCGAGCTTGGTGACGATGGTGCAGCTGGAGCCCCAGGGCAGGCAGATGTAGTGCAGCGGGCCGGCGGTCTCGAAGTCGCCAATGCGGTGATGATCGACAACGCCAAAGACCGTGGCATCCTTAAGGCCGGCGACGGACTGGGCAGACTCGTTGTGGTCGGTGAGGACGACGAGCTGACCGGCCTCGACGGACTCGATCACGCGGGGCTCGGCGATGCCGGCGTCGGCGAGCAGCTTGGCGGACTCGGCCGGAAGCTGACCAAGGGCGCAGGCCTCGTAGGTGTTGCCGGCATACTCAACCTGGTTGAGCAGCTGGGACAGGACGACGGCGCTCATGATGGCGTCGTTATCGGGGTTCTGGTGACCAAAGACAAGAACGTTTGCCATGGATATCCTCCACTTGATATGTGTACTTGGACGTAGCTATGGTAGCACGCTGGCGCCGAACCTTATGAGACGCAAGGGCCGCGGCGCAATTTGGGGCGAGCCTGGGGGCGAAGTCTGCCCCCTTGTACCACCGCCCTCCTGCACCGACTATTTACCGGCGGCGCGCAGGGCTACGTAGGCGGCACCGATGATGCCGGCGTCGTTTCCGAGCGAAGCGACCTTAATGGGCGTCTCGCGCGAGGCAGAGAGCGCGTACTGCTTAAAGTGCTCGCGAACCTTGTCGAGATAAACATCGGCCGAAGCGGACGCGCCGCCACCGATCAGGAACATCTCGGGGTCGACCACGTTGGCGATAAGCGCCAGGGCGCGGCCAAGGTAGTCGGCCATGGTGTCGGCTGCGGCCAGCGCGAGCTTGTCGCCCTCGCGGCAGGCCTGGAACACGTCCTTGGAATCGGAGGGGCCGGTGAGCTCAATGGGCTCGACGCCCGCCTTCTTGCACTCGGCAAGGTAGTTGCTCACCACGCCGGTGGCGCTGGAATACTGCTCCAGATGGCCATGGCCGCCACAGCCGCAGGTGCGCTCCTCGGCCGGGTTCAGGCACATGTGGCCAATCTCGCCGCCGGCACCCACAACGCCCGATACCACGTCGCCGTTAACGATAACGCCGCCGCCCACGCCGGTACCGATGGTGACCATCACCACGTTCTGCACGCCCTTGGCAGAACCGAGCCAGGCCTCGCCCATGGCAGCGGCGTTGGCATCGTTCTCATACTTAACGACCGCATCGGGGCAGTGCTCCTGAATGGCGACCCTCAGCTCGGGCAGGTTAATGGCAATGTTGGCCTTGACCTTGGCATCGCCCGACGCCGGGATGGGGCACGGAACGGCCAGGCCAATGCCTGCCACAAAGGCACGCGGAATCTGCGCCTTGGCGACCACCTGGTCGATAGCCTCGGTCACCGCGGCAAAGCCCGCAGCGTCAACGATGGGAGGCGTGGGCACGCTGGCCTTGGCAAGCAGGTTTCCGTCCTCGTCGAACAGGCCCTCCTTAACCGAAGTGCCGCCGACGTCGATGCCGATGTAGTACTGTTTAGGTTCCATGGGAGCCCACCTTTCTCGTTTAAACATTGCCTGTATGGTACCGCTCCCAAGGCAAAAACCTACCAAAAAGAGACAGGTTTGTTTTGGCAGGTTTTATCTGGGAAAACGCAAATGGCTGCCCAACAGGCCACGCAAGACCATTCCCAAAAATAAGGGCGCCGGGAGGCGGTGACTCCCGGCGCCCGTCAAAGGGACTATGTTGTCTGTTGGACCGCACGGTCCATCGCGGCGATAACGCCGACTAGGCCTGAAGTGCCTGCAGCTGCTTGTGAACCTCGATGAGCTCCGTCGCCATGACTCGCATGGTCTCGGTACCGGCCATCTGGTCCTCGGCATGCAGCAGAATCAACGGGGCCTCGCCGTTACGCTCGCCGTTGGCCTCCTTCTTCAGAAGCCCCATGTGAACATCGTGACCACCGTTATAGGCCTCGTCGCCCTGCTTGATAAGCTCCTCGGCGGCGTCAAAATCGCCCTCCTTGGCCTTTTGCACGGCATTGATGTACATGCTCTTGGCGGTACCGACGTAGCTGATGATCTCAAAGCAGGTCATCTGCAGTTCGTTCATATCGTCCATGCGGAGCACCTAGCCCATCACGCTGACGCAGTGGTCGATGATGCCGGCAGCGTTCATGCGGCCGTAGTCGACCATGTTGATGACTTCGACCGGAAAACGACCGGCGGCCTCCTTCTCAAAATCGCCCTTGGTGTAGCCGATCTGCGGGCCAAGCAGCAACATGTCGCACTCGTCCAGGTGATCGTGGGCCTCGTTCATGGGACGAGCCTCGACCTCAATATCCAGACCACGGTTCGCAACCTCGGCCTGCATCTTCTGGACCAGCAGGCTCGTGGACATACCGGCATTGCAGCAGAGCATGATCTTCTTCATGGTTTCCTCCTTATAACTGCGCGGCGCGCAGACGACGACTGGTTGTATTCCTTGCGGTTATTGTGCCCTCCTTCTGCGCCCTTACGCAAAAGAGAGGTGCGGGCACCGGCACCGCGTACCGGCGCCCGCAAAGGTGAAAGGGAAAACGAACGTTTAGGCGTTCTGCTCGGCAAGGGCCTCCTGCTTGGCGATGGCCTTCTCGGAGATCCTCATAAAGGGCAGGTAGACAGCCATACCGATGACAAGCTCGATAGCCTGCCACACGCCGGCGCGCCAGTCAAAGCCCGTAGCGAGCAGGGCATTGATGACGGGAGGCATGGTCCAGGGCACCTGGGCGATGCAGGGGCTGATGATGCCTGCGCAGGTAAGGCCATAGGTGATGCCGATGAACAGATCGGGAAGAAGGACGAACGGGATCATGAGCGGCAGGTTGTACACGATGGGGTAACCGTAGATAACCGGCTCGTTGATGTTGAACAGACCAGGCAGGATAGCCATCTTGGAAACGGTCTCGGAAGCCTTGTTCTTGGAGAACAGGAGCGTGTCGAGCAGAAGCATGAGGGTGCAGCCCGAGCCGCCGATGAGGGCGAAGCTGTTAACGATCTGCATGTTCATGTAGTGATCGGGCTGGATGGTGCCACCGGCGGCAAAGGTAGCCATGTTGTCGACGATGAGCATGGTCAGGATCGGCTCGACGGTAGCGCCAGAGATGGTGGACTGGTGAATACCGACGCAGAACAGCAGGTTAGCAAGGGTGTAGATGAGGATAACAGCCCACGGACCGGCGTTCATGATGCTCTTGAGCGGGTTGGAGATGCACGTGGAGATGATGGTGCACAGATCGGTGCCGGCAAACACGGCGAGCAGAGCCGCGGCAATGGCGAAGATCGAGAGGTTGAGCAGCATCGGGATCATGACGTTAAAGGAGTTGGAGACCGCGGGAGGCACACCCTCGCCCAGCTTGACCTTGAGCTTCTCGACGCCGGAAATCTTAATGAAGAGCGTAACGGAGAGCAGGGCGATGATAATGGCCGCGAACAGACCGTTGGTACCGGTGTTGGCAGTCGAAAGGGCGCCCGTGACCTCGGCAGAGGTAATCTTGTCGGTGAGCAGCGGACTCGTGGCGGCAAGCGTGGCGGTGATCTGCTGCGGCATCATGATGACGAAAGCGGAGATGGCGACGACCACGCAAGCGAGCGGGTTATCGAAGCGCTCGTTCTTAGCGAGGCTGTAGCCAATCAGTCCAGCCAAGATGATGGCAGAGACGTTGAGGGTGCCCAGCGTAATTGCCGAACCCCACGTCTGAAGGTTGGCAAGGCCCGCCGCATCGAGCGGGAACAGAGGGAACACGACGTTGTTAATAAGAACCGCGATACCCGCAAGGATATAGAGCGGCGTGATGGTCGCGAAGGCGTCACGCAGGGAACGCAGGTGAACCTGGTTTCCCACCTTCGCAGAGACCTCGGCAAACTTGTCGAGGAAGCTCTTTCCGTTGTCACTGGCCATGATTGCTCCTAACTTTCAAATCCGGCCTTTTCCTATGCGCACGGTGGTCTGTCGCCCTCTGCCACCAGATGTGCCATGTGTTGCGCGCAGCGGCGCGCGGTCTGGGCGTTCGCCCGTTCGCTAATCAACCACGTGAGTCGTGGCGACCTGCTTGAGCCAAGCTGCCGACTTCTTAAGGCGGCGCTTGTAGCCGTCCATAAGGTCGACCTCGACAAAACCGTAACGGTTCTTAAAGGCATTCGCCCAAGACCAGTTATCGATGACGGCCCAATAATGGTATCCACGACACTTGGCGCCCTCGGCAATTGCCTTGGCAACCCACTCCAGGTGCTGGCGTACAAAGTCGACGCGGTAGTCATCCTGGATGGTTCCTTCGGCGTCTCGGTTCTTGTATTCGTCCATGATGCCGATGCCGTTCTCGGAAACGAACCACTCAAGATCGGGGTAGTTCTTAGCGCAGTCCATGCCAAAGTCGTAGAGGCCCTGCGGGTAGATCTCCCAGCCGCGGCTCTCGTTCATAACGGCGTCGGGCCACACGTACTCGTCGGCAAAGTGCGGCAGACCGTACTGGTCGATCTTGCTCGCCGGCGCCTGAACGCGCGTGGGGTGGTAGTAGTTGCAACCGAGCCAGTCGACAACACCCTGCTTAAGAATCTCTTGGTCGCCGGCACGGAACGGAAGCTTAACGCCGCCCTCGGCCAGGCTGTCGAGCACGTCGGCGGGAAGCTCGCCCTTGGTAATGAGGTCGAGCCACCAGCGGTTGTTGATGCCGCTGGTCATACGCACGGCCTCGAGGTCCGCCTCGCTGGGGTTCTCCTTGGTGTAGACCGGGGTAAAGCAGTTGATCATGCCGATCTTGGCATCGCTGCGAACGGCGCCCTCGTCATAGGCGCGACGGTAGTTGGCCACGGCCAGCGCATGTGCCAGCGAGATGTGATACTGCACGGTGCGAGCGCGGCTAAAGTCGTGGAGCTGCGGGAACCACACGCCCTCCTGATAGCGCTGCTCGGGCTCGACGATGGGCTCGTTAAAGGTGAACCAGTACTTGATCTCCTGGCCAAACTCGTGGAAGGCGACGTCGGCGTAATGTGCGTAAGCCTCGACAACCTCACGGCTCTCCCAGCCGCCACGGTTAAAAAGGTAGGTGGGCATGTCAAAGTGGTACAAGTTGACAAACGGCTCCAGGCCGGCTTCGCGAGAGGCGCGGAACAACTCGTGATACCACGCGGCGCCCTCCTCATTAAGGTTGCCGTCGGCATCGAGCAGACGGCTCCACTGGATGGAAGTGCGATAGGTATCCAGGCCCAAGTCCTTCAAAATGCGAAGGTCTTCCTGGTACTTGGCCATAAAGTCATTGCCGGCGTAAGAGCCAACGCAGTTGTAGAACGAGCCCAGATCCTGGATGGACCAGGTGTCCCACAGGTTCTCGAGCTTGCCGCCCTGGTTCCACTGACCCTCAGTCTGCGGGCCGGACATAGCAGCGCCAAAGAAGAAGTCGTTGGGCAGCTGATACTGTGCCATCAAAGTCCTCGCTTTCGTGTTCTAGAGCTTCCGGTTGGAGACGGGTTTGCTTTGGCAGGTTATCCGGCGCGGGCGCGCACCGGTCATACCGATATCCAACCCGCCAAAACAAAACCGTCCCCAAACGGTCGATCCTGTTCTGCGGAAAGATTCCGTTCGTTGCTTAAACTATAGCGCTCTAATTCTAAAAGTAAAGCGTCTTTTTCTTTTTTCTTTCTCGAGCTTCTTAGATAAAGGTTATATGGGTGCCTTGTTAAAGGTTATACTTACTTGCGTATTGATATATGTCGGAAAGGAGGTTCAATGATTCCCAAATACGAGGCGATAGCTGCAGATATTCATCGAAGCATCGAGGATGGCACTCTTAAACCGGGCGACAAGCTTCCCACCGTCGTTGAGTTCTGCGAGCTCTATAGCGTTTCCAAAATCACCGTCAAACGAGCTATCGAGCAAATCACCAAGGAAGGTCTTATTACCAGCCGACGCGGATCGGGTACCTACGTTAAGGACACGGCGGGACTTCCCGGTCAGGCGTTTTTCCAGGGCAAAAACGACCGTGCCCAGGGCTTTTCGTATGAGCACCGCGGGGAGAAGGTGACCTCGGTGGTCTACGATTTCTCGATTGTTAATCCACCAGCGGACATCGCAGCCCAGCTGGGAATTGCCGAGGATGACTTTGCCTATCACATCGTGCGCGTGCGTCAGGCCGATGTGGGAAGCCCATCGTTATCGAGTACACCTACATGCCCCTCGAGCTGATTCCAGGCCTTAAAAAGAAGGACCTGTACGGATCGGTCTACCACTTCATCCGCGAGCAATGTGGGCTGAAGATTTCGAGCTTCCACCGTACCATTCGCGCCGTGGCAGCAACCGAGGAAGAAGCCGAGCGCTTGGACACCAAGCCTGGCTCTCCCCTGCTCGAGCTCACCCAGATTGGCTTTTTGGACAGCGGCACCGCCTTTGAGTATTCGGTCTCGCGCAACGTTGGCGACCGCTTTGAGTTGCACAACGTAACGTTGGCATAGGTTTTTGTAGTCATCCGGGCGCTCGCTTTGAGCTGTTTTGTGCAGCGCCCGCGCAACACAATGGGGGTATGAACATGTCCGATTTGATTAAGCTGACGCCGATCTTCCACGAGAAGATCTGGGGCGGTCGCCAGCTCGGAACCGTATTTGGCTACGACATTCCCGATGGCCCCATCGGTGAGTGCTGGGCCATCTCGGCCCACCCCAACGGCGACTGCCAGATTGCGGAGGGCCCGTATGCCGGCCACACGCTGTCGTGGCTGTGGGCCGAGCATCGCGAGCTCTTTGGCAACTGCGAGGGCAAGGAGTTCCCGCTGCTCATTAAGATTCTGGACGCCAAGGACGACCTTTCGATCCAGATTCATCCCAACGACGAGTACGCTGCCGAGCACGAGAACGGTAGCCTGGGCAAAACCGAGTGTTGGTATGTGCTGGACTGCGAGCCCGACGCCACGATCATCGTCGGCCAGCGTGCCAAGGACCGCGCCGAGGCCGCACAAATGATCGAGGAAGGACGTTGGGACGACATGCTCAACGTGTTGCCGATTCACAAGGGCGACTTTTTCCAGATTGATTCCGGTACCGTGCACGCCATCAAGACCGGCACGCTCATTTTGGAGACGCAGCAGTCGAGCGACGTGACGTATCGTCTGTACGACTACGACCGTCCCGGCACCGACGGCAACCTGCGCCCGCTGCACATTGAGCAGAGCCTCGACTGCATCGACTTTGATGCTCAGGCTCCGACCGACGGCACGGTGACCGCGCCCGAGGTGGACGGCGTAACCGAGCTCGAGTCCAACCCCTGCTACACCGTCGATCGCGTGCGCGTCGACGGCAGCAAAACCATCGACCAGCGCTGGCCCTTCATGTGCCTGTCGGTCATCGACGGCGAAGGCACCGTCTGCGGCGACCCCGTCCACAAGGGAAGCCACCTGCTAGCTCCGAGCACCGTGGACCAGATCGAACTCGAAGGCAAGATGGAACTGATCGTCTCGCACCTCTAGGTCGCACCAACAACCCAAACGCAACAAGGGGCTCCCCCGTTCTTTAACGGGGGAGCCCCTACTCATATCTATTAATCTATCAGCCCACCCGGCTCTCCAGATCAAAAAGCGAACGAGCAGAGCGACGTTCGCAAGCAACGTTATCTAAGGACCTGGGCGGGCGTATAGGGCAACATCGATCGCGAGTTCCGCACGCAAAGGAGAGCACTTAATGTGCTCTCCGTCTTGCGCAGGACTGTCCGAGCAGGCGATGTTGCCCTATACGCCCGCCCAGGTCCGCCGGAATCACGACAGCTTGACGATCGGCGCAAAGCCCTTCATCAGCTTTTTGGTCTGGCCGGTCTTTTCGAACTGGACCTCGATCATGTCTCCGGCGACCGAGATCACGGTACCCGTGCCAAAGGTCTTATGGCTCACGGTATCGCCCGCGGCAAAGTCCTGCGATGCGCTGGCGCGATCGACCTTGCGCTCCACCGTCGGGGACACCTTGGACGACGGCTTTTTGGCTCGCGGCGCGCCCGAGCCAAAGGTCGATGCAACACGGCCGGCGTCGGGCGAGACCCCACGATGGCGCTCGGTCCCGTAGCTGCTGCCGCCACAGAAATCGTCAAAGCTCGATCCACCGCGCGAACCGGAACCGCCGGTCGAGCGCGTATGCGAGCCAAACACCTTGCCGCCATACATATCCGAACCCATGCCCGAGCCAAAGGTGCCGTGACGGTCGCCGCGCTTCTCCCAGCCCGTGCCTTCAAAACCGGCAGAACCGATACCGCTAAACTCGATATCCTCAAACGGAATCTCATTGAGAAAGCGCGAGCGTGGGTTGGCAGAGGTCGAGCCGTAGGTGCGACGCGTGGCCGCATAGGTCAGGAACAGGCGCTTGCGGGCGCGCGTGATGGCAACGTAGGCCAGGCGACGCTCCTCCTCGAGCTTGCCCGGGTCATCGCTGCCGCCAAAGTCGTGCACGTGCGGGAAGATGCCCTCCTCCATGCCGGCCACGAACACCGCAGGGAACTCCAGGCCCTTGGCGGAGTGGATGGTCATCATGGTGATGGCATGCGTCTCGCCGGCCAGGGAATCCAAGTCGGAGCGCAGGGCCAGCCACTCCATGAGTGCCGGCAGCGCCTTACAGGTGAGCGGACCGTAGGTGCGCTCAATCTCGTCGGCATGCACGGCACCCGCCGGCATCTCCGTCGGCGCGGCATACGCGTTGCCCGCGATGGCAGCAGCCAGGGCATCCTGCGGAGACAGCGCCGGAGCAGCCAGGCTATCGAGCGGATTGGAGCCCGCGGCATCGCGCGCGCCGACGAGTGCCTCAAACGAGGATGCCGGGGCAGATGGCCCCGGTTCGGGCGCAGGCGCGCTCACCACGACGGGCTCGGGCTCGGCGCCGGCAGGCACGTCGGCAACACCGGCTGCGCGCAGCTCTTCCAAGCTCTCGAGCGTACCCTCGATGTCCTCGTGCGTCTCCTCAAATTCGGCAGCGACGCCCAGGAATTCCTGGATGTTCTCGGCGCGGCTCTCGGACTCCATGGTGCCCTCGGCGCGAAACGCCTGCAGCAAGCCCGTCTTATCGACGATCATCTCGACAACGTCCTTGAGCTCGCCGTCCATGCGGCGACCCTCGCGCACCAGCGACACAAAGCTCGACAGGCCGTTGCGCACCTTGGCGCTAAACATGCCGGTTTCGGCACACGCGATCTCGCAAGCCTGGAAGAACGAGCAGCGGTTGTCGCGCGCCAGCTGCTCGATCTTTTGGATCGAGGTGGAACCGATGCCGCGGCGAGGTGTGTTGATGACGCGCTTGACGCTCATCTCGTCGGCCGGGTTCACGATCATCTTAAGGTAGGCCATGACGTCGCGGATCTCGGCACGGTCGAAGAATCGCGTGCCGCCCACGATCTTGTAGGGCACGCCCGCGCGCAGGAACATATCTTCGAGGATACGCGACTGGGCGTTGGTGCGATAGAACACGGCGATGTCGTCGTAGCTCGTGCCTTTGGCATGCAGTTTCTCGATCTCGCCGGCAATCCAGCGACCCTCGTCGCGCTCATCGCTTGCCTGGAAGGCCTGGATCTTCTCGCCATCGCCCTCGGCCGTAAACAGGCGCTTGTCCTTGCGCTGCGAGTTGTGGCGCACCACGGCGTTGGCGGCGCTCAGGATGTGACCCGTAGAGCGATAGTTCTGCTCCAGCTTGACGGTCTTGCAGTTTTTAAAGTCCTTCTCAAAGTCCAGGATGTTGGTGATGTCGGCGCCACGCCAGCTGTAAATGGACTGGTCATCGTCGCCCACGACCATGAGGTTTTGGTACTTAGCGGCCAGCAGGTTGGCGATTTCGTACTGGACGTGGTTGGTGTCCTGATACTCGTCGACGCTAATGTAGCGGAAGCGCTCTTGGTACTTATCGAGCACCTCGGGACGGGTGCGCAGCAGCTCGAGCGCGCGCACGAGCAGGTCGTCAAAGTCCATCGCATTGGCGGCGCGCAGGCGGCGCTCCAGCTCTAGGTAGACCTGCGCGGCCTTTTTGTCGTTGGGGCTATCGGCACTCTTGAGCATGTCCTCGGGGCCGATCATGGCGTTTTTGGCCGAGCTAATCTTGCTGCGGATCATGTTGATGGGGAACTGCTTTTGCTCGATGCCGAGCGCCTGCATAATGTCGCGCACCATGCGCTTTGAGTCATCGTCATCGTAGATGGTGAACTGGCCGGTGTAGCCCAACAGGTCGGCGTCCTCGCGCAGCATGCGCACGCACATAGCATGGAAGGTGCACACCCACATGCCACGGGTGCCGCTGGGAATGAGTGCCGCCAGACGCTCGCGCATCTCTGCCGCGGCCTTGTTGGTAAACGTAATGGCAAGAACCTGCCAAGGCTTAACACCCAGGTCGCCGAGCATATGTGCGATGCGGAAGGTCAAGACGCGGGTCTTGCCCGAGCCGGCGCCGGCGAGCACCAGCAACGGGCCCTCGGTGGACAGGACCGCCTCGCGCTGGGCGGGATTAAGGCTGTCGATGTCGACGAGCGGTTTGGCGGGCTTGGGCGCCGGCGCGGGAGCGTCGTAGATGTCGAGCGGAACGAGCTCGGGCTCCGGCGCAGCAGGGGCGGTGTATGCATCGAGCGGCACGGGTTCCGGCGCGGGCGGTACGGGTACCGCGGCGTTCTTTTCCCAGGGCAGGGGCTGGGTCATGGGCGACTCCTCATCTGACGGACGGCGCGCCTGCGGGCGGCGCCATAGTTTGAGCCGTACCAGTATACCGAGCCGCGCGGACACCGACGCAAATCACACCACGACTCCGTGCGCCACCGTCAGGCCCGCCCCATCGCCCAAAAAAGAGGACGGCATAGACCTTTTGGTCATGCCACCCCCTTTGAATGACAAGTTGTCGCCCTGGCCGCCGCGCAGCGTCGACTAAGTTAAAGGCCGAGCATCGGCTCCAGAACGAAGAAATATGCGAGCACTACGATGCCCAGGATGATGCGGTAAACACCGAAGCACTTAAAGTCGTGACGGCGGACGAAGCCCATGAGCCACTTGATGGCGATGAGCGAAACCACAAAGGCAACAACGCAGCCCACGCCCAAGATGGCGATCTCGTTGGTGCCGAACGTGCCGCCCTTGATGAAGTACTTGACCAGCTTGAGCGCACTCGCGCCAAACATGACAGGGATGGCCAGGAAGAACGTGAACTTGGACGCCACCGAACGCGTGCAGCCCAGCAGCAGGCCGCCGATGATGGTAGAACCGGAGCGAGACGTACCAGGCACCAGCGAAAGCACCTGGAAGCAGCCGATACCCAGCGCAGTCTTCCAGCTTAGATCCTCGAACGTGGCGATGGAACCAAAGTCCAGATTCTCGTCATCGTCCTCATCCTCAGCGGTAGCCGTGGCGGGCGCCGCAAAGTGCGCACCGGCGGGACGTCCACCCGACACCACGGCACGCGAACCAAACGAACCGGCAACGGCCATTTCCTCGCGCTTGCTCGCGCGCCAGTTCTCGATCACGATAAACAGCACGCCGTACACAATGAGCGCCAGCGCCACGACGGGAGCGTTGTAGAAATGCTCCTCCATCCAGTCGTTGAGCGGCAGGCCGATCGCCGCCGCAGGAATGCAACCGAGCACAATCTTGCCCCACAGCACCCAGGTGTCGCGACGGCCCTCCTTGCCCTTGCTGGGCGAGAACGGGTTGAGCTCGTGGAAAAACAGCACGCAGACGGCCAGAATGGCGCCGAGCTGAATCACGACCAGGAACATATTCCAGAACGTCTCGCTCACGTTCATCTTGACGAACTCATCCACCAAGATCATGTGACCGGTCGACGAAACAGGCAGCCATTCGGTGATGCCCTCGACCAGGCCCATGAAGGCAGATTTTAGAAGCTCGATAATATCCAAAGGGACCCCCTCGTTAGACACCCGCCGGTAGATGTTCTGCGGACGATGCGGGCGATGTCCCATTATCAACCGTTGGCGGTGCGACCGCGCCTACCCTTACCAAAAAACTCGCCCGTTCACAGAATTGCGAGCAGTCAAACCCAAATCCTTGGGTATAACTGCAACAAGATAAAGTGTCCGGCGGTCAACGCACCCGCGCCCGCCCGACGCACGAGCCCCGCGCCCGTGCGATAGACCAAGGAGGAAACCATGAACGAGGGCTACACCAAGGTATTTGTTTCACTCGACGGTACTGAGCAGCAGGATTTTGTGCTCGCACGCGCCATCAAGGTCGCCGCGAACAACGGCGCCAAGCTGATTATCGGCCACGTTATCGATTCCACGGCACTCGAGAGCGCCGGCTCCTATCCGGTCGACCTGGTCAACGGCCTAGAGGAGGCATTTAAGAACTCCATCGCCAAGCAGCTCGAAGAGGCCAAGGCCAATCCCGACATTCCCGAGGTCGAGGTCATGATTCGCGCCGGCCGCATTCGCGAGACGCTCAAGGACGAGATGCTCGACGTGGTTAAGCCCGACCTGGTGCTCTGCGGCGCCCGCGGCCTGTCCTCGATCAAGTATGCGCTGCTGGGTTCAATTTCGACGTTCCTGCTGCGCAATACGGACTGCGACATTTTGGTCGTGAAGTAGCGTTGCTCCCACCGGCCGCGGGGCCTGCGGGGTTTCCACGGGCACGTCCTCGCCGCGTTGCGGCTGCGGGATGTGCCCTTAGGAAACCCCTCCCGGCCCCGCGGCCTTCGCAGCCTTACTTCAGCGAGTTGGCTGATAAAAGATGGCGTGCCGCCCCGTTTGGGGCGGCACGTTTTGTTTGGGCTGCACGTTTTTGTTTGGGTGGGCGTCTGCCGCGTGCGTTACTCGAAATATTGAAACTTATTCGTTGAAAACGCGAATGTTACGACGAAGCCTTCGCCGGGCTCGGATGCCGCGGTGACGTCGATGCCCATCTTGGAGCACAGGCGCGCCACCAGGTAGAGGCCGATGCCCGTTGCGCGCTTGGTGGTGCGGCCGTTGTCGCCGGTAAAACCGTTCTCGAACACGCGCGGCAGGTCGGCCGCGCTCACGCCGCAGCCGTTGTCCGCGACGGTAAGCTCGATGCGTTCGCTCGCCAGGCCCTCGTCCAGCAACGCGCCCGAAAACACGATCTTTGCGCCGTCCTCGCGCGCATATTTGATGCTGTTCTGAATAAGCTGGCCTAGAATAAACTCGAGCCACTTCTCGTCGGTAAAGACCTCAAAGTCGAGGTTCTCGCACACCGGAGCCACGTGCGCCGCGATAAGTTCGCGCGCGTTGGCTTTAATCGCGCCCGTCACCAGGGCCTTAAGATTCCAGCGGCGAATCAGGTAGTCGCGCTCCACGACTTCCGAGCGCGCATAGTACAGTGCCTGGTCGATATAGCGCTCAACGCGAGCCAGTTCGCGACCCAGGTCATCCACACGCGACAGGTCGTCTTCGCTGCCGTCCAGGTTTTCAAGAATCAGATGGGCCGCCGCCAGGGGCAACTTGGCCTCGTGGACCCAGCTTTCGATATAGTCGCGATAGTCGTCGGTTTGACGTCGCCCTTCCGCTACCTCATCGCAAGCCGCCTTGCCCACGCGGCGCAGGACTTCGTATTCGAGCTCGCCCTCGGCATAGGTCGGACACTGCACCATCTCCTGCACCCACGCAGGGCTTTCCAGCTCCTCGGCCGCGCGCTCCAGCTGACGCAAAAATCGACGACGGCGCGCGTACTCGATCACGATGCCGAGCATGCCAAAGATAAAGGACACGCCGACCGCCACGACCACGATGGAAGCGGGGGCCCCGGCGACCGTCAGCACAAAGCAACTCAACAGCACGCCGCACGTCCACACGGCGACGGGAAGCAGCGCATCTTTAAAGAACTTGGCAAACGACATAACCGACACCTAGACCGAATAGCCCTGGCCGCGGTGCGTCGTCAAATACCCCTTGATGCCGATTTTTTCGAGCGTGGTGCGCAGACGGTTGATGTTGACAGTGAGCGTGTTGTCGTCCACAAAGGCATCGGAGTCCCACAGGTCCTGCATGATGGCCGAGCGCGAGACGATCTTGCCCGCGCGACTCAGAAGCAGCGAGAGGATACGCAGTTCGTTTTTGGTGAGTTCGGTACTGTCGCCGGTTTGCGTGTTGGTGACCATAGAACGGGCGAGGTCGAGCTCCAGCCCCTTGTGGACGAGCGTGCTGCACTCGCCCGCCGCCGCGGTGCGACGCAGCAAGGCATTGATGCGCGCCACGAGCACGCGCGCGCTATAGGGCTTGGGAACAAAGTCGTCCGCGCCGAGCGTCATGGCCATGACCTCGTCGATCTCGGTCGTGCGCGAGGTGAGGACGATGATGGGGACCTCGGATTCGCGGCGAACCTCGTGGCAGATATGTTGGCCGTCCTTGACGGGAAGCGTGAGGTCGAGCAGCACCAGGTCGGGCGCGGCGGCGAGAATATCGCGCGAGACATGCTCGAACGATTCGCAGGCCTCGACCTCAAAACCGGCACGGGCAAGGATATCGACAAGCTCGCGACGAATGGGCTCGTCGTCCTCAACGACATAAATCAGCGCCATGTGTCCTCCCGTTTCTCGTAACTTGCACTTTCCACACCATTATGCCCACGGCGTCGCAGCGATGCGACCCCGTGGGCATCTAATGTGACAATAGTGTTCGGTAGCCTTGAGAGAGAGTAGGGGCCCTCGGTCCTAAACCGATCGGCCCCATCACTTCGGCCTCGAGCCTCTACTCGAGCGTACGCATGTACGCCGAAATGGCATCCAGGCCCTTCTGCAGGTCATCGGTGTTGTCGGAGTATGCATAGCCGATGCGCATGCTCTTGGGTTCCTCGAAGCAATCGCCCGGGGTGACGAGCGCGCCGGACTTCTTAATCATGTCGGTGCAGAACGTCCTGGAGTCAATGTCGTAGTCGTAATACACGAGCGCGGTGCTACCCGCCTCGGGCTTGACGAACGACAGGTGCGGCTCGCTCTCGACCCACTTCTCCAGAACAGCAAGGTTCTGATGGACGATGCGACGGCTGCGCTCAAGGATCACGGAAGCGTTGCCCAGAATCAGCTCCGCCACCGACTCGCTGAATATGCCGGCGGAAATCAGGTTGTAGTCGCGATGCGAGAGCAGCGCGCGACGGAGCTCCGGGCTCTTGGTGACCGCCCAGCCCAGACGCAGGCCGGCGAACGACCAGACCTTGGACATGGATGCGGTGGCGACGGCCTTGTCGTACAGGTCGACCACGGACTCGGCGTACTCATCCGTCTGAGTAAGCAGACGGTAGACCTCGTCGCAGAGCAGCCACGCGTCGTGTTTGCGTGCGACCTCGACAATCGCCTTGAGCGTATCGGCGTCGAGCAGGGCGCCCGTGGGGTTGTCCGGGTTATTGATGCAGATGAGCTTGGTATCGTCGGTCACCAAGGCATCGAGTGCGTCGACGTCGACGTGGTAACCGTTCTTGCGATCGAGCTGAAGGATATCGACCTTCGCACCGCACATCTCGGGAATCGAATAAAGCTGCTGGTAGGTGGGCTTGACGGAGACTACATGATCGCCCGGTTCGACGAGCGTGGAAATAACCAGGGAGTTGGCGCCGGTCGCGCCGTGCGTGGGCACGATATGCCCGGGCTCGACCGTCTTATAGAGACGCGCGACCCCCTCGAGGAAGCCGGGCTGTCCCTCGATGTCTCCGTAGGTGAATCGGCGCGAGCACAGGCTATCGAGCCACGCCTTCTTGTCGGTGTTCGTAAGCTCGAACAGCTGGTCGAGCGTGAGGGAGTAGACGCACGTCTCCGCAACGTTGTGGGTGCACTTGGTCTCCCACTCGTTCATCCACTGCTCGACGGCGAAATCCTTGATCTGCATTGTCGTTTCCTTTCCTTGACTTTCTTACAGTTCCACCACGGTGCCCAGCCCCGCCTCGACGGCGCGGTCGTAGGCAATTTTCGATGCCGAAAGGTCTTGAACGGCGATGCCCGACGTATCGAACACCGTCACCTGCTCGTCATCCGAACGCCCCGTAGCCGTGCCGGCGATGACTTCGCCGAGCTCCGCTTTGATGTCCTCGGGTGTGATGGCACCCTCGGCAACCGGAATCTCCAGCTCGCCGGACGCGACCGATTGCTCGCGGTCGTCGACGTAAACAGCGGCACGGGCGACAAGCGCCGAGGCGAGCTCCTGCTTGCCGGGCATGTCGGCACCGACGCAGGAGATATGCGCACCGGGGCGCACCCATGCATCGGGGATGATGGGCTTGGTCGCAGGCGTGATCGTCACGATGATGTCGGCCTCTGCCGCGGCGCCTTGGCCGTCGGCCGTCGCCTCGATGGAATAGGTGGATGCCTCGCGAGCATGCTCGCAAGCGCCCAAGATATGGGCGAGCTCGTCTCGTATGCGCTCGACGCGAGCCTCGGGCGCGGCATCGGAAACCGGCTCCCACACCTTGACCTCGCTCACTTTGGGACAGGCGGCGAGCACGCCCGCCACCATATAGGTGCTCATGTGGCCGGCACCCGCAACAAGCAGTTTGGACGCATCCGCCCGAGCCAGCCACTTGGCGCCGAGCGCAGCGGCAGCACCGGTGCGAAGTCCAGTGACGGCGGAGGCATTGAGCAGCGCCAACGGCTCGCCCGTCGCGTTGTCGCACAGCAGCGTAGTGCCAAAGATCTCGGGGAGCCCCTTTTTGGGATTCTGAGAGAACCAAGCAGTGAGCTTCAGGCCGAAGAGGCCGCTTCCCGCCAACTCGCCCGAGCGGATATCCATATCGGCCACGCCGGGTTCGAACTGCTCATATACCATCGGCCACGCAACACCCTTGCCCGTTGCCTTCTGGCGATATGCCTCCTCCACGGCAGCGATTGCATCCTCGATCGTCAGCACCTTGGAAACTTCCTCGGCCGAAAGCACCACCATCTGCCCCATCATCGCTCCTTTCAGCGAAAGCTTTACGTTGCTTCACTGTACGGTTTAGTAACGATGCCGCCAAGGATCATTTCTTGTTGGAATCTACAACGATTCTCAATCTGATTTTTCGTTCCATCAGCATATATTTGAACTATTTCTCGCATCAACGGCATACGGATGTGCGATTATCCTTTTTATGCCGGTATTTATTGTAGTGATTTACAGGGTGATGTTGATGCTATACACCGTCTCGGACTTCTCACGGGAATATGAGGGGTCGGTCCGTCTAATCGCCGGCAGCGATGGCATCTCGCGTGCCGTCTCCGGCGTTGGGATCCTCGATTATGAACTCATGCCCGGCCTCAAGAACAAGTACCAGCGCGTCAACTTCAGCTCAGACGAGATCGTCCTCAGCACCTTCCTCTATGCGAAGGACGACCCGTACCTCATCACTGAAGCCGTGAAATACCTCGTCGCCAAGGGAACGAGCGGTCTCATCATCAAAAACGTCCTGCACATCCCGATTCCCGACCAAGCCATCCGCTACGCCAACGCGCGGCACTACCCGGTCTTTCTCACGACCGACGACTCACTGTTCTTTGACAGCGTCATCTATGAGGTCAAACGGCATATCGAGCAGCTCGCGTCCATCGACTTCGCACAGCGCGAGATCGATGCCCTGAGGACAGACGTATCGCCCGAGTCCATCTGCCGACGCATCCGAGGCCTCAACCCGTCATTTCTGGACGAAGCGGTCGCCCTGTTCACATCGTTTGCAGAGCCCCTCGACCCGCGTACGTTTTTGCAAATCGAACGTCTCTGTGCAAAATCGACCCTCGCCGGATGCCACAACATGCTGGCACCCTATGACGGAGGTCTGTTATTCGTAGCGACAAGCGACTCGGAGCAGACGCTCGATGTGGAGCGAATCGTGCAGGCGCTCACGGAGCTCATCGAGGCTAGCGGCATCGATGGCGGAGCGGAAGGGCTTGGCATCAGCGATATTCTGTTTGGAGACGAGGCGGTGGCGCAGGCGATCTCGCAGGCGATTTACGCACAGCGCCTATCTTGTCAACGAGCCGAGGGTCCCGTCCGCTATACGCAGCTCGGCATCCTGAGAACCGTGATGCCTTTTGCGGAAACCCCGGAGATGCGATCGTTCTCGGAGGCGATTCTCTCGCCGATACGCGAGCACGACAGTGAGCATGGCAGCGAGCTGGAATCCACGCTCGCCGCATTCATCGAGAACGACCGACGTATCGAGCGAACCGCCAAGCAGACTGGCCAGCACCCGAACACGATTCGATATCGCCTCGATAAGGTGACGGCTCTCACCGGACTGAGCTACAAATGCGCCCCGGAGATGGAGCAGCTGTCGCTCGCCTACGCCATCGAACGCGCTCGCTCGCTTCAGTAAGCCCACCCCACCTTGAGGTTAGGAACGGCGGGCACGGAGCTTTTCGTAGCCATCGGCGAAGAAGGCGACCGTGGCGGCGTCGGCCTCGGCGGCGTCCGTCTCGGTTGCGGGGACCACGCCGTGCTCGTCGCTCACCAGGAACAGCGCGCCCTTAAGCTGCGCGGGAATATCTACGCGCGCGACCGGGATGTCCTTGGTCTGGGCCAGCTGTTCGATGAGCGTCGCCGTGCCGCACAGGCACTCGTCCGCCGGCGCCACAAAGGCCAGCTCGCCGTCGTTGACGGCAGCAAGCAGCTCGGGCGCCACGCCGGTTTCGTCGGCCTCGGAACGGGCCTCGGCAGAGCGGGCACGCAGCGCCTTGGCTGACGTATCGGCGAGCGGCTCGTACTCCCCCACTGTCATGGCGGCGTTGCCGTTGATGTCGATCACCAGCATGAGCACGCCGTCGTGCGCAGTATAGTCGCCCTCGGCTAGCGACCACTCAACGTGCTGCTTGGCCCAGCTGAGCATGTTATGGGTAAGTGGCTCGCCCTGCACCAGACGCTCGGACAGCGCGCGGATGTGGCGGTTGAGCATGGGCACCTTTTTGTTGGACATGCGCCAACGGCAGACAAGCGCGGGCTTGTCGAGCGTAAACTTCTCGACCGCCTCCTGATTGGCGCAAAAGTCCTCGTACGCACGCTGATCCTCGGCATTGCCAAACAGCTCGGCATCATCCACAACGGCCATATCTAACCTTTCTCAAAAACATACACCGCACCGTTATACCCAAAAAAACCGCCCGCGCCAACCGGCGCAGACGGCAATAGATAGCCTTCGTTCGGAGCAAGCCAAGGCCACTGGTGGAGCATAAGCCAGCGAGCCGGCTCCAAGTGCCCCAGGTCGCCACGAAAGAGGAGCGACGCGTACTTCTTGTACGCGAGCGACGGTTTGAGCGGCGAGATGGGGTGCTTGGGGCCGGCGCAGCGTCGAGCAGTTACGCGGTTTGGTAAAACCGCGTAACGATATTAGTGCCTAAAATGCCTGGCTCCGGTGAAGACCATCGCAATACCATGCTCGTTGCAGGCCTGGATGCTCTCGTCATCGCGCTTGGAGCCGCCGGGCTGGATGATGCAGGTCACGCCGTGTGCGGCAAGCACGTCGACGTTGTCGCGGAACGGGAAGAACGCGTCGCTTGCGCAGGCAAAGCCGCCCTTCTCCACGCCCTCGCGCTCGCAGAAGTCCTCGGCGCGCTCGCAGGCAAGCAGCGCAGAGTCAACGCGGTTGGGCTGACCGGGGCCCATGCCAATGCCGGCCTTGCCCTTGGAGACCAGGATGGCGTTGGACTTGACGCCCTTGCAGACCTTCCAGGCAAACTCGAGCTCGGCCATCTCAGCGTCGGTGGGCTTGCGATCGGTGGGGAACGTAAAGGTCGCGGGATCCTCGGTCACGTGGTCGACCTCCTGCACCAGCATGCCGCCGTCGATGGAGCGCAGCTCCACCTGGGCACCGTGGTCCACGCCGCCGGTAGCCAGCACGCGCAGGTTGGGGCGCTTGACCATGCGCTCGAGCGCCTCATCGGTGTAGCTCGGGGCGATGATGACCTCGACGAACTGCTTGTTCTGGTCGGCGAAGTGCTCAACCAGCTCAAAGGGAACCTCGCGGTTGCAGGCGATGATGCCGCCAAAGGCGCTCTTGGGATCGCAGGCGAAAGCGCGGTCGTAGGCGGCCGTGATGTCCTCGGCAACGGCGGAACCGCAGGGGTTCTGATGCTTGAGGATCACGCAGGCCGGCTCGTCGAACTCGCGGACCAGGTTCCAGGCGGCATCGGCGTCCAGATAGTTGTTGTAGCTGAGCGGCTTGCCCTGGATCTGCTCGGAGCCCACAAGCGGGAACTGAGAGCTCGCGGTGTTCTCGCAGCCCTCGGCAAAGCGGTAGACCGTAGCCTTTTGCTGAGGATTCTCACCATAGCGCAGGTCGTCGACCTTCTCCAGCGAGATCTCGAGCTTGGCAGAGGTGTCCGCCACGTCGCTTGCCTGAGCGGCAAGCCAACGGGAGATAGCCGTGTCGTAGGCGGCGGTAGTCTGGTAGACCTTCACCTGCAGGCGGCGACGGGTGGAAAGCGTGGTGCAGCCACCGGTCTCGCGCATCTCGGCCAGGACGGCATCATAGTCGGCCGGGTCGGAGATGACGGTAACGCTCGCGGCGTTCTTGGCGGCAGAGCGCAGCATGGAGGGACCACCGATGTCGATGTGCTCGATGGCATCCGCAAAGGTGACCTCGGGGTTGGCGACGGTCTTCTCGAACTCGTACAGGTTGACGACGACCAGGTCGATCAGCTTAATGCCGTGCTGGGCGGCCTCCTGCATGTGCTGCTCGGAATCGCGGCGGGCCAGCAGCGCGCCGTGAACCTTGGGGTGTAGGGTCTTAACGCGGCCGTCCATCATCTCGGGATAGCCCGTGAACTCCTCGATGGGGGTTACGGGAACGCCCGCGTCCTCGATGGCACGAGCCGTGCCGCCCGTAGAGATGATCTCGACGCCAAAGTCATCAACCAGCGTCCGTGCGAAATCGACGACACCCGTCTTATCGGTAACCGAGATCAACGCGCGTGCGATCTTCACATCAGATCCCATGCAGTCCTCCTGTCTGGTACGCCGCCGTGCTCTGTGAGTCGGTGATACGTCGATCTGCAGCGCTCGCGCAGCGGCATTGAAAATACTGATTCAATGTAGCGCATCGAGCGCGACGTTGCATCCCGCAACGCACGGCTGTGCAGAAAAAGTTTGCGAGCGGGGGGATGGGCACGGCACCGGGCACGGTGAGTTCATGGAACACAGGGGCACCATAATTAGATGCCATTGGCGTGGTAGAACTGTGCTCGATATGCATCCGCAAAAGAAAGAGGCACCATGGTCTCGCGGGTTCTCTACCGACCGTTTGATACCGAAGACTTCGACGCCATCGCGCTGATTCTGCAGCAGCTTTGGCATAACAATTCGGATAACGATGAGTACAACCGCCTCGAGGCCGCGTGCGACCTCGCCTATTGCCTTTCGTCATCGACGTTTTCGCAGGTTGCCGTAATCGACGGTCAGGCGCGTGGCATTTCGCTCGCGCGTGCGGGACAGAGCTCCGGCGCCACCGTTAAGGAACATTGGATGGATACCGAACGCGCGCTGCTATCGCAGATGCGTGAACTGGAGCCTGATGCCTGCGCCGAGTATCTCTCGTTTGTGCGTGCAACCATCCGAACCAACAACCGCCTGCTCGAGAGCAGCCCGTTGCCGCACGACAACGAAGTCACGCTGCTCGCCGTCGATCCCGATGTCCACGGCCTGGGCGTTGGCTCGGTTTTGCTCGATGCCGCGGTCTCGTACCTGTCCTCGCGCGGGGCGACAAGGGCGCACCTGTACACCGACTCCAACTGCTCGTGGAAGTTCTACGAGTTGCACGGCTTTAAGCGCACGGCCACGCACCGCGCCAACCGCGAAGAGCGCCGTCACGACATGCCGCGCGAAAGCTTCCTCTACGAACTCGACCTAACAGCCTAGCCCAGGCAGCCACACCTAGTCATTTAAGTCTGTCCCCAATGAGTGGCCTAGGGGGTTTGTAGATAGCCCTGGTCAAAAAACATCAAATATGAGTACTGTTACCTTTTTAGTAGCAGCGATTTGGGACATTTTTGATGCTTGTAGGCATGACGACCAGCTGCATGAGCTGACGTAGCTCCCCAAATGTTCAATGAAATGGGCTCCTAACGAGAAGTACTCTCATTAGGAGCCCATTATTATGTGCAAACATATGTGACCAGCGCAGCAACAGTACTCATATTTGGCATTTTTTGTCCACTGCCCCTTGCGCGAAGGTCCTCAGCGGAAAGTTTGGCCCGTTTCGATGCACAAAAATGGGATGAATCTTCCCTGGCAACCGCCCAGAAAGATCCACCCCAAAGCAAGCGCTCACTAGAACGTTCCGCCGCCGCCTCCGCCGACGCCGCCGCCTCCGCCGCCCGAGAAGCCACCGCCTCCGCCGCCGCTCGAGCTGTCGGAGCTCGACGCCAGCTCACGGATGCTCTCGTGATACACGTCATCGAACGAATCGAGCGGAGACTCGATACCGTAATGATGGTAGTACCACCAGTAGCAGGGATAATTGTCGTAGAAGCCGTCGGCCTCGCGTACCTCGGGCGGCACGGCCTCGGCCAGCTGTCGCAGCACTTCTTTCGAAACGCCCAGGGCAACGCCCATCACCAGCAGCTTGTTCCACAGCACCAGATCGCCGGGGACGGCTTCCTTTAGACGCGTGAAGTCCTCGAGCCAATGCTTAAGTGCCTTGCAGCGAGCCGCCACCTCGGCGCCCTCCGGCGTAAAGCGGCGGAAGGTGCAGCTCAGGACAAAGCCCGCGATCGTAACGGGGATCGAGATCATAGCGGCACCGACGTTGGCGTCCGCAAAGTCGGTATAGAACAGAGAGCCCAGGATGCCAAAGACAATGATGATGCCGAGAACCAGGCCGGCCACCATCGCGATAGCGCCATCCGATGCAATAAGCTCGCGCGCCTCCAGCTTGCCCTTAACTGTGCTCTGATAGTCCTCGAGCTTGTCGCCAACAGATTCAGTACGCTCGCTGGCATACTCCTCCAGCTCGCTAAACGTGCGTGAACGGACGCCGTCTTTATCGGGCTTAACGCCGGCGAAGAAGACCTTGAGCACATCGCGATCGATGCCGTCCTTCTTGGCAGCCTTCCAGGCCTCGTCGGTCACTGTGATGCGATACGTCTGCTCCTCTTTTTCGCGACGGAGCAGACCCTTCTTCTTGGTCTCGGTCGCTTCTTCCAGCTTGATCACGCGGTCGTCGGTGAGCTTCATAAGCGTGGCGATATATGCCTGATCGGGCACGTCGTTCCAGCTCATGAGAGCTGCAAGCACCGCGGGATGGTCGGCCGAGGGCACATCGCGGAAGTACTCGTCCTGGAAGAGCGGCTTGGGCTTGGGCCTGCGCAGCTTAAGCATCACGATCACACCGGTATAGGCAACCGCCACGACAACACACACCACGGCAATCGCGCTGGCAACCGCACGCGCGTGCTCACGGCGGGCGTTAGCTTCGTCGGCCCATTCCTTCTCTTCGCTCAGGATCGTTGACATGCGCTCTTCGCCCGAGGCGGCAAGCTGCGGCACCCAGTCGCTGGGGAAGGCGATGCGTGCCTCGGCGAATTCGCCCTGATGCACGCAGGGAATGGTATAGATGACCATGGGCTCGTCCTCATCGAGCGACACGTCGCCCGTCAGCGGACCGTGGCCCCATGCGCGGAAGTTATCGCCCTTGACGGCAGCCGTCCCGGCAGCGGCATTTGCGAAATACACTTCCATCTCGACGTCATCGGAATCCGCCGACCAGCCGTCACCCACAAATTTCCAGTAAAGCTCGGCGGTATCGGCCCAGTTCATAACCGCACCGGTCATGGAATAACTCACGTAGTAGATTGCGCTGTCGCCGCTCTCGTGGGGGCTGAACACCTTAATCCTTACGCCGTCATCGGTCTGCTCGACCGTGTAGACGCCGTCGTCGCCTTTGTTTGCGCTGTCGACCTTGTTAAACGCAGTGTCGTCTTCCTCGACGCTTAGCACATTGACGACCACCGAGCCGCCTTGCTGGTTAGAGCCTGTATTGATATCCCAATACACGCCGTTGATGTCGTCGTCGAAATCGAACTGGCGTCCCTCGACAACGGTCAGCGAGCCATCGGCCTCAACCGTGGCGCCGATGTAGGTTTGGCTCATGGAGTAGCCGTCGGCGTGCGCGGCGGCAGGCAGCAGCAACAACGCAAGCGCGACGAGTGCGCAGACGGAAGCGAATCGCGCAAACAGGCGGCGCTGCCGACAGGGCTGGGCAACGGGGGCGTTCATAGGCACATCCTTTGTCTGTGGTACCAGTAGCGTCATTGTCCCACGTTTGCGGGCTCATGTGACGAACATCTAGGCCAGCGGAGTATCAAACGGGACGAAAGTCACGTCCACGGCCGGCACTTGGGGACGTTCCTTATCTGCCGGCAGTCTGGGACACTCCTTGCCATGGCCCGCGCCAACGATAGATACCACTTCACAGCTCCGTCACAGGTGTAGCGGCTTTGTGTGGGCGCGGCATACGCTGATTGAGCCGCCAGCCGAGGGGCATAAAGCAATTGAGCGAAAACGGTTTGCCCCTTTGCCGTTCGCTCGAGGATCATGTCCCCCTTTTCCGCGGAAACCCCGGCAGTTGCGAAGAGCTGCCGGGGTTTCTGTCGTCAAAGGTGCCGAGTTGATGGACAGGAATCAAAGCACCGAGTCTGCGGCCCGCCATACGCAATGCGGAGCCTCGACAACTTGCGGACCACAGTGACGCCTCCCCATCGTGCCCCGCGCTATACTCGTCCGCATGGATATCAACGCACGCAACATAGCAACGCCCGCCGCGGACGCGCTAACGACGACCCCCTCTCCCGCCCCCGCGCCCGTCGTGGGCCGCTTTGCCCCGTCGCCCTCGGGCCGCATGCACCTGGGCAACGTGTTCAGCTGCCTGTGCTCGTGGCTTTCGGCCCGCAGTCAGGGCGGCAGCATCGTGTTGCGCATCGAGGACCTGGACGATCGCTGCAAGCGCCCGGAACTTGCCGCTCAACTGATTGACGACCTAGCCTGGCTGGGACTCGAGTGGGACGAAGGCCCCTACTACCAGCACGATCGCCTCGACCTGTACGAGAGCACCTTGCGCCAGCTGCAAGACGCCGGCCTCACCTACCCCTGTTTTTGCACGCGCGCCGAACTCCACGCCGCGAGCGCGCCGCACGCGAGCGACGGCACGCCCATCTACCGCGGCGCCTGCCGAGGCCTTTCTGCCGAGGAGGTTGCCCGCCGCAGCGCCCTGCGCGCTCCCGCCACGCGCCTGCGCGTGCCCGCCGTCGACGACCTCGCAGACGATGTGGTCGAATTCGTTGACCGCACGTACGGAGCCCAATGCGAGGCACTCGCCACCGAGTGCGGCGACTTTTTGGTGCGTCGCAGCGACGGCGTGTTTGCCTATCAGCTGGCCGTGGTGGTCGACGACGCTGCCATGGGCGTCACCGAGATCGTACGCGGATGCGACCTGCTTGGTTCCACGCCGCGCCAGATCTATCTGCAACATCTGCTGGGACTGCCCACACCGCGCTACGCGCACATTCCGCTGCTCATGTCGCCGGACGGCCGCCGCCTTTCCAAACGCGATCGCGATCTGGACCTGGGCGAGCTCCGCACCCGCTTTGGCACACCCGAGGCACTGTTGGGATGGCTCGCCGGGCAAACAGGCATCGCACCGGACACCACGCCGCGCTCTGCCGAACAGCTGGTCGAGCACTTTAGATGGGACGTCATCCGTGCGCACCGCGAGAACATCACTGTAACGGTCGAGTAGCCAGCCACCCCGCCTCTACGCAACATCCCAGGGCTGGAGTTCGTCACCCAAGCGAATGATGCAGTCGTAGAGCACGGTATGGCGCTCGGCCGGGTTGGCATCCCGATGAAAATGCCCGTAATACCAGCGTTTGTAGTCCATGCGATCTTCCAGCTCATCGAAAAATGCCGTAAGTCGATCAACCGTGGGGCAATTCCAGCCGGGGGTCGGATAAAGCGTGGGCGAAAGCATGCGCGTAGAGCAGGTGTGGGTGATTACGTAGTCGACCTTCCAACCCACGCTGTCGAGCTTTGCCCGCGCCTCCTCAAAGTTGCGCTCGTCCGGCAGCTCCTGCGGCCACCAGCTGGAATACGGAATGCGGTATTCCTTATCCACGCTCGTGGCGCCGCCCATGGTAAAGATCGTTGAGCCGTCGAGCTCAAAAACCTCGCCGCGCGTCAGGCGTCGGATGGGCGAGGTGTCCGACAGGCGCTGCGTCAGGCCGCCGTGCCACAACTCCATGGGTCGCTCCGCCCAGTGATCGAAACGCTCGTGGTTGCCGTCGACGAACAGCACGGTATAGGGGCGCGACTCCAGCCAGGCGATATCGGCGCACTCCTCGGCAGAGAAATCCCAGGGAAAGCCAAAGTCGCCGGCGACGATGAGATAGTCGTCACTCGTCAGACTATCCCCAAGATCCCAGTCGCGCAGCTTTTGCATGTCGAGGCCGCCGTGAACATCGCCCGTCACATAGACCGTCATCGGATCACCACTTCCCTGTAAGTCGCTAGCCCGCATTCTGCACGATCGCCAAGCAAACCGCTCCAGCCCTTCCGTCCCTTAGGGCTTACCCTTCGTTCTTCCATCCAAACGGGTCGAGCACCAAAAAAATCAGATCGAGCACGCCGCCGGTCATCATGGCGCCGGCAAGGGCCATGCAAACGTGCAGAGAACTGGCACTTCGGAGCACGTCAAATGGCCCCAGAACAGCCAGCAGCGCGACCGCTGCGCCGGCTACGCACAGTGCGAGGCACGGCCCCGCGTCCTTGACGCACTTCTTTGCGAGATGCTTTGCGTTGTCACCCATCGATATCGAACTCCTTAGAGGGTCGTTGTTCAGATGCATGCCGCCGTGGCAGAACGAAGCGGCAGAGTAAGTGTCACATGCCGTGCAGACATCAATGGAGAAACCGCCTGCTCGACCAACCCTTGACGCCGTTTTGCACCGGCACCCCATCCCCCGCTATCGAGGTCTAATACTTTTCCCGAGAAGTGAACGGCTGTTTTTGGACCTCTGAAACAGCCGCATTTTTCGGCGGCAAAATCGTGGGATTTCAGCATTGAAACCGCGGGAAACGGCACCTTTAAAGTGTCGATGCTTCGGGGGTCCGTTTTAGCTCGTTCACTTCTCGGGAAAAGTATTAGACCTCGCTGCTAGCTATCCAGAAAGACACCTCCCCCTTCCCCACCGCCGCGCAAAAACTCATCCAACATTAATCTTGGCTCAAGAATCGCTTAATCTATAACCTGCACTATAGAGTTCGACCAAGGGCGGGGCGGCGTCACGCAGGCCGCCGAACGCAACGCTCGCGCCCGGGCAGATCGCCCGGCGTCGCGCCCATCGAACGAAAGGAACAGGTCATGGACGACCTCGAAAAAGTTGAAACCATCCGCACCAAGTGCAACGTGAGCTACACCGATGCCAAGGCCGCGCTCGACGCCGCCGACGGCAACGTCTTGGATGCCATCATTTGGCTCGAGTCGCAGGGCAAGACCCAGACCACGTCGGCGCACGCCGCCACCGAGTCCGCGCCAGTCGATGAGCCCTCAGCCGAGATGGTCGCCGCGCAGGCCGCCTACGAGAAGTCGAGCGAAAAGACCGACTTCTCCAAGAAGATGGACAGCGTGTGGGAGTACCTCAAAAAGCTCTTCCGCCTGAGCCTGGACACCAAGTTTATCGCCACGCGCCGCGACGCGATCATCCTCAACATTCCCATCCTGATCCCCATCGTCGCACTGTTTGCCTGGGGCGCCACGATATGGCTGATGCTGATTGGCCTGTTCTTTGGCATGCGTTACCGCATCGATAGCGACGGCGACGTACCCGGCAGCATCAACAACCTTATGAATCACGCTGCCGATGCCGCGGACGACATCAAGCAAAATCTCAACGACGACAAGTAATCGCAGACGGGGGCACGCATGGCACGGATCCTGATCGTAGAGGACGAGGAGAAAATCGCCCGCTTTGTGACGCTCGAGCTGGAGCACGAGGGCTACCAGGTGGAGCACGCCGCCGACGGCCGCACCGCCGTGGACCTGGCGCTGGAGCGCAACTACGATCTGATTCTGCTCGATGTGCTGTTGCCGCAGCTCAACGGCATGGAGGTGCTGCGACGCGTCCGCAAGCACAAGGATGTACCGGTGATCATGGTCACCGCGCGCGATGCCGTGATGGACAAGGTGGCCGGGCTCGATGCCGGCGCCGACGATTACCTGACCAAGCCGTTTGCGATTGAGGAGCTGTTCGCACGGATCCGCGTGGCGTTGAAGCGCTCGGAGGCCGTGCGGGCGGCTTCGGGCGTTGGCGGCGTTGGGGCCGGGACGGGCGCTACGGGCGCCGCTGCGATACCCCCGGCTGTCGACTCGACCCAGGCATCCGCCTCGCCCTCCCCCGCCGTGCTCACCGTGAGTTCGGTCGCGCTCGATCCCGACCGCCGCGAAGTCACGGTCGGCGGCTCGCCCATCGCGCTCACTGCCCGCGAGTTCGACGTCCTCGCCCTGCTTATGGCGCACGCCGGCACCGTGCTCACGCGCGAGCGCATCGCGCACGAGGCGCTGGGCTACGAATACGTGGGCGACACCAACAACGTCGACGTGCACATCGCGCACCTGCGCGCCAAGATCGAGGACGCCGGCGGCGCCCGCATCATCCAGACCGTGCGTGGGGTGGGCTATGTCTGCCGCGCGTAACGCCGAGGCCAAGCGCGTCACATCCATCGCCCGCGCCATCAACTGGAGCTATATGTGGCGCCGCTTGATGAGCTACGTCTGGCTCGATCTGCTGCTGATGGTGATTGCGGCGGCAATCCTCGTCTATGGATACAACCAGATGCTGCCCGACGGCGCGTTTACCGCAGGATGGATCCCCGGCGTCGCCGTTCACGGCATGTCGCTGGCGCCTGCGCGCGGCTGGGACCTGGCAACGCTCACCTATACCGTCGAGCTTGCGCGTACCACCAAGACTTTCCCCCTCGCGCAGGACCTCGTCGCGCTATGGCCTCTCTACCTTGTCGTTGTGGGTTGGCAGGTCATCAGCGTGCTCGACATGCTCGGCGGCGCCCGTCGCGTGCGCCGCACCATGGCACCGCTCAACGACCTGGCCTTGCGCGTGGACGAGCTCGGCCGTATGCAGCTCTCCGGCGGCAAGATGGAAACACTGGAGCAGGCCATCGAGCGCGCAAGCGTCGACTCGCCGAGCGTCACTACCGGCGACGCCGACCTGGCAAGCATCGAGGTTGCACTCAACCGCCTACTGCGCCAGATGCAAGAGGCCAAACTGCAGCAAATGCGCTTTGTCAACGATGCGAGCCACGAGCTGCGCACGCCCATCGCGGTGATTCAGGGCTACGTAAACATGCTCGATCGCTGGGGCAAAGACGACCCGGACGTGCTGGCAGAATCTATCGCGTCCCTCAAGGCCGAAAGCGAGCACATGCAAGAGCTCGTGGAGCAGCTGCTGTTTTTGGCGCGCGGCGATGCCGGGCGCACGGTCCTGCGGCGCGCAAATACCAACCTTGCCGCACTGGTCGACGAAGTATGCGAGGAATCGCAGATGATCGATACCGAGCACACGTATCGGCTGGCCTTTGACGCTGCGCTTGTCAGCGACCCGCGCTGCGACGCGCCCGTCGACGTGGCGCTCGTGAAGCAGGCTCTGCGCGTGATCGTGCAAAACGCCGCCAAGTACTCGGATGCGGGAACGACCGTCACATTTGGCGTAGCGCCGGATGCGGGCGCGGGCACGATCGACATAAGCGTTGAGGACGAGGGCATCGGCATGAACCAGGAATCCGCAGCTCACGCGTTTGAACGGTTCTACCGCGCCGACAACGCACGCGATGCCGGCGCGCAGGGCTCGGGTCTGGGGCTTGCCATTGCCAAGTGGATCGTCGACAGCCATGGCGGTGTCATTGGCGTGACCTCAGTCGAGGGCGTCGGCAGCCGCTTTACGATTCGCCTGCCGCGCTAGGAAGCCCCTCGGCATAAATAAAGGGATAGGGCCACACGGCCCTATCCCTTTTTGCTAGCTATGGCAGCTTGTGCGCTACTCGCGGCACAGATGCACGGCGAAGCCGGCGAACTCGCGCTTAAAGTACACGAGCTTGGTGCCGCCGTCGGGCAGCAGCACGCGCGACTCCTCGTTGACCTCGAGCCCGCGCTCGGCAAACCACTTCTCGGCCGCATCGATGTCGTTGACGGCAAAGCCAATGTGGCCCTTGGTGCCACGACCGTTCTGCTTCATGACCTCGATCAGCGAATCGTTAAAGTACGAAACCGGGGTCTCGATAACGGGCAGACCCATCATCGTCGAGAACAGCTCCGCGATCTCCAGGGCATCGGCCGGGTCGGTGGCGTTAATGCCCACGTGGGCGACGCGCATGCCAAAGAGCTCTACCGGGTTGGCGTTCTGCTCATTCATTACAGGCAGCGCCTACTGAGCCATAACGTCGAGAACGGCCTTCTCGGCAGCGACGCGGTTCATGCCGGTCATGAAGGACACGCCGCTCACGTACGGGCAGGTGAGGCCCTCGGGGGCAACGGTGGTGGCGATCAGCAGGTCGGCGCCCTCGTCGCAAGCGTCCTTGGCCTCAGAGATGGCGCACTGCACGATCTCATACTTGCCGGCATAACCGTTGGCGTCGAGCATGGTAGCGACCTTCTGGGCAACAAGCGTGGAAGTAGCAGCGCCAGCACCGCAAGCCAAAACGATCTTCTTCATAGGTAATGTCTCCCTTCATGGTTTACTTTAGGTAAGTGTACCGCAGCGAGCGATGGCACTCAGCCTCGATGAGCTTTTATGCCAGTTTGCTTGCGCGCTGCGTATAATACATCTAGTACGTGTTGTCATACCGCTCGCTATATGAGCGACTAAGGATCCCAATATGCCCGATTCCCGCACACTCTGGACCGCCGTCGTTATCATCTGCATCGGCGTGTCGGTGTTCTTTAGCGTCAAAAAACGCACCACGTTCAAGCGTCTGCAGCAGCTTATGGCTGCCAAGCAGTGGGACGAGTTCGATCGTTTGCTCGACGGCAAACTCACCAGCATGCTGTACCCGCGCTACAACCGCGACTACCTGCGTCTGAACTCCTATCTGCTGCGCGAGGACCACAAGCGCGCCGATGAGATGTTCGATTTGCTGCTGGGGCTCAATCTGCCCAAGATGCAGCGCGTCGACCTGGTGATTAAGGCCTTTAACTACTATGCTGGCCAGGAGGACCGCAAAAAGTCCAAGGAGCTTCTGCACGAGATCAAGGGCTTTGAGGGCGGTCAGGCCGAGGCGGTCGCACACGAATGCCAGCTGATGTACGACACGATGATCCTCAAGCGCCACAACGACATTCCCGAGCTGGAGCGCATGCTCAAGGAAGCCGGTGACGACAAGGTTAAGAGCTGCCGCCTGGAATACCTGCTAGCCCTGCAGTACCAGAACAAGGGCGACGAGGCCAAGTTCGCCGAGTACTTGGAAAAGTCGGGCCAACACTCGATGGCCGTCAACGCGTAACGGACGGCTTGTGCTAGACTTCTAGTCTCACGGGGGCGTGGCGGAATTGGCATACGCAGGGGACTTAAAATCCCTCGCCGCAAGGATTGTGGGTTCGAGTCCCACCGCCCCTACCATGTAGTGCTTACGAGCCCGTGTCCCCCAGGGATGCGGGCTCATTTCTTTAAGATGCCGGTGGGGCTCGAACCCGCGAGGGGGCGAGCGTCAAGCGGACGCGCAGCGTCCGTAGCGAGCCGGCGAGGACGCCGGCAGGCAGCCGAAGCCGGTGCGGATTTGCGCAACAAATACGCAGACGTCCCACCGCCCCGCGCTTCAGAAAGTCAACTAATTTAGGACGGGCTAAAAAGACAGCTTCGGTCCCTTAGAAGTTGCGGTGGAATGGATCCTGTTTATACCGTTTACCAGCTTATTTAGGAACTATTTCACCGCAACTTATTTAGAGGGTGCTGAGCTCTGGGGTCCAGGAGATGGTGGGGGTCGCACCGTCGAGAGCCTCGTTGATGGTGGCGGCCATGCCGGCGAGTAAGCTGTTCTCGCTTACAGTGAGCGTCTTGTAGCCGCCGGCTCGCATAAGCTCGCGGATTACCACGGCACCAGCCAAGATCACGCCCGCGCGTTTGGGCTGTACACCCGGTAGAGCGGCGATGCCGTCCGCATCCAACGCAGACATGCGCTCGATAGCGGCCGAAACCTGATCCAGCGAAAGCTCGCGCAGGTGCACAAAGCTCGAATCGTACGGTTCCAGCTCATGAACGAGCGCCACGAGTGTGGTGACGGTGCCACCCACTGCGACCAAGCGTTCGGCGCGCTCAAAATTGCTCGGCAGGCCCTCAAAATAGGCAGCGAACTGCTCGCCCGCCCACGCGGCAGCGGCAGTAAGCTCGCCGCGTGCGGGCGGCAGTGCCGAGAAAAATCGCTCCGTCACACGGCGACAACCGATGTCCAGCGAACGCGTGCCCTCCAGCGCAAAGACCCCACGCTCCGGCGCATAGACGCCCGTCGCGAGCTCCGTGGATCCGCCGCCCGAATCGGCAACAATGATGCGCTCGCCGGCAAAGTCGTGCGCCACGCCAAAAAACGTCAGGCGCGCCTCGACCTCGCCCGGAATCACCTGCGGTTCGAGCCCCAGCTCACGCAGACCGTCCAGCAGCAGTGCGGCATTGGATGCATCGCGCGCGGCGCTCGTGCATGTGGTGCAAATGCACGCGGCCCCAAAGGCACGCGCCTCGTCCACAAACATGCGGCATGCAGCGAGCACGCGCTCGACCGCCGCCTCGCAAAAGCGACCCGTCGCATCCACACCCTCGCCCAGGTCGGTAATCTCGGTATGCTTGGACGATTCCACGATCGCTCCGCCCTCGACCTGCGCCAGCACCAGTCGCGACGACACCGTTCCCAGATCGATCGCCGCCACCTTATATCGTTTGCAATCTGCCATTGCGGGCTCCCCTCCGGGCGCTATTTGCCGTTGGACACGACCGTCTGGCCCTCGACACCGTTAAACCCAAACAGCATGTCGAGCGCCTGGATGTACCACGGGGCGTCCTTACCGACTTCTTCGATTTCCTTGGCAACTTCGCTGGCCTTCTTGGCGTTCGACGACTTCTTGCTCGAAGACGAATCCGAATCGTCGTCCAGGCCCTGCACTTCAATCCTCTTCTCGCCGGGCATCACCAGGCCCAGATCCTCGGACGCCGCATCCTTAATGCCCTCCTCCGAGAGCAGTTTGTCGACGCTTTTTTGCAGCTCATCATTGTATTGCTGACGAATCTCGACCTGCTTGGCCAAGATATCGCTCGAACGCTTTGCCACGTACAGATCGCGCACGGGGAAATACAGGCTCACGAGCACCAGGGCAACGACGATGCCGATGAATAGCCCTCGCTGAGGACCGTGGGTAAAGTCGTAGATCGCCTTGACCACCGCGTTGTCGTTGGCGTAGTGCATAAAGTCCGAGCCCGAAAAACGGTTCGAAGGCCTGCTCGACCTATCGTGCGTTTGAGCCGACGAGCGCTGAGCATGCGACGAACGTGCCGGGCGCACTGGTCCATCTGTCGAAGTATTCACTTGAGCATTGGGGCGCGAGGTACTTGTCGGGCGCTGCATGGAGCGGTCGGCGCCGGCGTAGGCGGACCCACCGAGCTGCACCGTGCGCGCACGGCGAGGCGACGGCTCACGCGAACCGGCGGAATAGTACCTGTTGTCGTAAATCTGATCCATGTGCGCCTTGTGCAGTTGAGGTTTGTTTGCGCTAAGTATTCTAGTTATAGCACGAGCGCCCGCACCGCCTTCGCCAGCCTTTGCTCGACATAAAAAAGGCGCTGAGTCATATGGCCCAGCGCCCAATGGTGCTCAACAGCGCCCGGCTGGAGCAAGGCAAATCCGAGTCTTCCCCGCCCCCGCGACCTCCGCGTGCCTAGCGAATGTTGTAGAACGCGGCCTTGCCGGCGTAGCGCGCGCTGCCCTCGAGCTCGTCCTCGATGCGGATGAGCTGGTTGTACTTGGCGATACGGTCGCTACGGCACGGGGCGCCCGACTTGATCTGGCCGGCGTTGACGCCCACGACCAGGTCGGCGATCGTGGAGTCCTCGGTCTCGCCGGAGCGGTGGCTCACGATGCAGGCGTAACCGGCCTCCTTGGCGGTCTCGATGGCCTCGAGCGACTCGGTGAGCGTGCCGATCTGGTTGACCTTGACCAGGATCGCGTTGGCGGCACCCAGCTCGATGCCCTTCTTGAGGCGCTCGGTGTTGGTGACGAACAGGTCGTCGCCCACCAGCTGCACCTTGTTGCCAATGCGACGGGTGAGCTCGACCCAGCCGTCCCAGTCCTCCTCGGCCATACCGTCCTCGATGGAGATGATAGGATAGGTGTCGACGAGCTTCTCCCAGTAATCAACCATCTGGGCACTCGTGTACTCCACGCCCTCGCCCTTGAGCTCATACATACCGGTCTCAGCGTTGTAGAACTCGGTGGACGCCGGATCCATGGCGTACATGAAGTCGACGCCGGGCTTAAAGCCAGCCTTCTCGACGGCCTTGGTGATGTACTCGAACGGCTCGGCATTGGTCTTAAGGTTGGGGGCAAAGCCGCCCTCGTCGCCCACGCCGCCGCCCAGGCCGGCCTCGTGCAGCACGCCCTTGAGGGTGTGGTATACCTCGGCGCACCAACGCAGGCCCTCGGCAAAACTCGGGGCGCCCACCGGCATGATCATGAACTCCTGGAAGTCAACGTTATTGTCGGCATGCACGCCGCCGTTGAGGATATTCATCATAGGTGTGGGCAGCAGGTGGGCGTTGACGCCACCCAGGTACTGGTACAGCGACAGGCCCGCCGACTCGGCAGCGGCGCGGGCAACGGCCAGCGACACGCCCAAGATGGCGTTGGCGCCGAGCTTGGTCTTGTTGGGGGTACCGTCCGCGGCAATCAGCGCGGCATCGACGGCGCGCTGGTCGAAGGCATCGAGGCCCACGACGGCGTTGGCGCACTCGTTGTTGACGTGCTCGACGGCCTGCGAAACGCCCTTGCCCAGGTAGCGGCCCTTGTCGCCATCGCGCAGCTCGCAGGCCTCAAAGGCGCCGGTCGAAGCACCCGAAGGCACCATTGCTCGGCCAAAGCTGCCGTCCTCGAGCACGACCTCGACCTCGACGGTGGGATTGCCGCGGCTGTCGAGTACCTCGCGACCGTAGACGTCCAAAATATCGCTCATGTTGTCTCCCTCTCACTTGGAAACGTAGTGGATGCAAGCGACCGGCTGACCGTGCACCGTCGGTGCACCTCCGTAAGTTAGCCATGTCGCACTTTTTGCATTATGCCCTAAGTTAGCCGAGGGATACACTTGATTTTCGAAAAATTTAGCGGGAACGATGAGGCGCGTCAGCCCGTCGTTCCCGCAGTCTTACTCCTCCGCCTTTGCGGCATCCCACAGGTCGTTGAGGCCGTGGGTCGAGAGCTCGGCCAGATCCACGTGGGCATCGGCCGCCATCTGCTCCATCGCAGCCCAGCGACGGCGAAACTTGGCCGTGCTCGCGCGCAGGGCGCTCTCGGCGTCGATACCCTCCTTGCGCGCGACGTTGACCAGGGCAAAGAGCAGATCGCCAAACTCCATTTCGCGCTCGGGCGAGCCAGGGGCCTCGGCCTCAAACTCGGCACGCTCCTCGGCGACCTCGTCCCACACGTCCTGGACCGTCTCCCACTCAAAGCCCACGGCCGCTGCCTTGCGCGACACCTTCTGGGCCTGCATCAGCGCCGGCAGATGCGTGGGCACGCCATCGAGCAGACCCTCGGGCGCGGCCTCGCCCGCCGCCACGGCCTTGTCCTTGGCGGCTTTCTCGGCAAGCTTGACCTCGTCCCAAATCTTGAGTACCTCGTCGGAACTGTCGGCATCTACATCGCCAAACACGTGCGGATGACGGCGGATGAGCTTGGCATCGATATCACGCGCCACGTCGGCCAGTGTAAACTCGCCAGCGTCAGCAGCAATCTGCGCATGCAGCACGACCTGCATGAGCACGTCGCCCAGCTCCTCGCGTAGGTGAACCGCGTCGTCCGCCTCGATGCAGTCGAGCGCCTCGTAGGCCTCCTCGATCATGTTCTTGCCAATGCTGCGGTGCGTCTGCTCACGGTCCCACGGGCAGCCATCGGGCTGACGCAGACGCCAGATGGTCTGCACCAGATGCTGTAGCTCGGTCGACGCGTCGACTAGCGTGGACAGATCGCGCGAGCCCTCGGCATTTTGCTGAGCCATGTGCTGCGCCATGGTTAGTCCTCCTCCAGGATCACGTGGCGGAACGCGCCGTCCTCGTAGATGCCGTAGCTGTGCGTGCCGTCCTTGGGAATGCTCACGCTACCGGGGTTGAAGAGCCACAGGCCCGGGTGCGCGGCGCTTTCCTCGTTGACCTTGATGTGCGTGTGGCCGTAGACGAGCGCGGAGCCCTCGGGCAACGCGGGCGCATGGTCGACGCTGTTGTGCATGCCGGCGCCAAAGACATGGCCGTGCGTCAGGAACAGCTCGCGGCCGGTCTCGTCGAACAGCATGGCGTAGTCCGCCATGACGGGAAAGTCGAGGACCATCTGGTCGACCTCGGCGTCGCAGTTGCCGCGCACCGCGATGATGCGGTCGGCTAGGGCGTTGAGCAGCGGAATCACGCGCTTGGGAGCATAGTCGCGCGGCAGGTCGTTACGCGGGCCATGGTAGAGCAGGTCGCCCAGCAGAACGATGCGGTCGGGCTGCTCGGACTCGATGGCGGCACAGAGGCGCTCAGCCCAGTATGCCGAGCCGTGGATGTCGGAGGCGATGAGGTATTTCATGGTGGTCCTTTCGGTGAGGTTGATGGGGTGGGTGTGGCGCGTCGCCGACCGTGTCACTCAAATTGCAGAGCCGCGGCTTGTGCTGCCTGCATCACGCGCTGGAGCGGCACACCGTGCTCGCGGGCAAGGCGGGCGCAGTCCTCGTACTCGGGCGCTGCACGCTCGCTGCCGTCGGGCAGGGTGGCCACCTTGACGGGCACCTCGCCCCATGGCGTCGTCACCTGCTCAAAGCGGCGTGGCAGGCAAACGCGTTCCATGACCTGGCGACGGATGCCATTGGTCGTGGTTTCCAAAAAGATGATCGTCTGCAGGCGCTCGATGTCCTCGTGGGCGCAGATTACCTGCAGCTGCCAGCCGAGACGGCCTTTCTTGCAATAGACGGGCAGCCAGTGCACCTCGCGCGCACCCGCCTCGCGCAGGCGGTCGGCGGCGTAGGCAAGCACCTCGGGCGACGCGTCATCAATATCGCATTCCAGCTTGACGATGGTTTCGGGCGCATCGGTCTCGCGGGACAGCGGGGATGTGCTATCGCATGGCATACGGTCCGGCTCCTTTCCGCGCGGGCTCGTTTTGTTCATCCAAACGCTAGCACATCGCGGGCGGCGCAGGGGCGGCGTCATGGGATAGGTGCGACTTTTGCTGGGCGCAAGTGCTGGCGCGCTCCAACGCCGGCCCGCTCCACTCAAACGTGTACGTCAGCCTCCAAACATGTCATTTTTTGTCGGTTTTGGAGGCTGACGTACATGTTTTGAGGCAGGGTCGATGTCGTGCGGCAGCCCTTGCGCGCCGCCTGCCCTTTCCAGTCGGTTTCGACTTGTGGCGTTCCCGGCGCGCCAGGGGTCGCGCCATTACAATGGAGCGGATTCGCCAAATGCAAAGGAGTCGCCATGTCCGCCAGCCCGCTGGTCGATTGCCATACTCATACCTCGTTTTCGGATGGCCATGCCTCGTTTGAGGACAACGCCCGCGCTGCTGCCGCCACCGGCTGCCGCGTTATGGTCTCGACTGACCACCTCACCCTGCCCGCCAGCATGGACGCCAACTGCGAAGTGCAAGTTGTCGAGGGCGACCTGACGGCGCATCGCCTAGCATTTGAGGATGCCCGCAAGCTTGCCGCGCAGATCGCGTCGGAGCTCGAGCTTATCTATGGCTTTGAATGCGATTGGTACGAGGGCTGCGAGCCTTTGGTTGAGCGCTGGTCCCAGGGCGCCGTCGTGCGCCTGGGCAGTGTGCATTGGATTGGCAACCCAGGCGATATCATGGCCGGCGCCGCGGGTACGGCGGGAACGGAAAACGTCGCTCGTCCCGATACGCCCGATTCGCGCTGCGGTTGGATCGACGATGATACCGACCTGCATGTTTGGGAAAACTTAGGCGTGCGCGGCGTGTGGGAGCGCTATGTCGATGACTGGTGTCGCGCCTGCGAGAGCCCGCTCAACTTTGATGTGATGGCTCACCCCGACCTGGTCATGCGCTTTTCGAAGGAAGGCTTTGCGCCCGACTTTGACCCCGCGCCGTTCTGGGGGCAGATGGCAGAGTGCGCGCACGATACGGGCCGCCGCGTTGAGGTCTCGACCGCCGCACCGCGCAAGGGCCTCGACGACTACTATCCCGCGACCGGATTGCTGCGTTGCTTTGCCCACGCCGAGGTGCCGATCACTTTTGGCTCGGACGCACACCGCGCCTGCGACATCTGCTGGAACATCCGTGAAGCCCAGGCACACGCCTACGACTGCGGCTACCGAACCTTCGGCATCCCCCACGCCACCGGCGAATGGGAATCCACACCCCTCGCCTAAGACTAGTGGCGGCGGGCGTTGAGTTCGCCGGCTAGCTCGTCGAGGGTGATACCGTAGCGCTCGAGCGTCACGAGCAGGTGGTAGACCAGGTCGCCGGCCTCGTAGCGAATGTGATCGTGGTCGTTATCCTTGCAGGCCATGATGACCTCGCTCGACTCCTCGGCAAGCTTCTTGAGCAGCTCGTCCTCGACGTCGGTCAACAGACGAGCGGTGTAGCTCTCCTGCGGCGATGCGTCGCGACGGCCGTGAATCACCTCGGCGAGCCCCGTCAGCGTCTCACCGATATTTCCATCCTGAACGTTTGCGGTGCGCACACCCATAGTTCAATCCTTTCTGATTGGCCAAGCGCCTGGTCGAGCGCCCGCCCTACGCGAGTTTCCTAAAGAAGCAGGTACGGTTGCCGGTATGGCAGGCCGGACCCGGCGAGTCGACCTTGACCAGCAGCGTATCGCTATCGCAGTCGGCCCAGAGCTCCTTGACCTCTTGCATATTGCCGCTCGTCGCACCCTTGTTCCAGAGCTCCTGGCGACTGCGGCTCCAAAACCACGTGGTACCGGTCTTAAGCGTCAGCCCCACCGATTCCTCATTCATCCAGGCAACCATAAGCACCTCGCCAGTGTCATACTGCTGAACAACACAAGGAATCAGCCCGCGAGCGTCGTACGTAAGATCAGACGCTTCTATTACCTCAGTCATCATTTCTCCCAAGTAATTACCGTAAACCCCACAGGTCGGCGAGGGTTGTCCAGGTGCCCGAGATTCCGAGCGACAAGCCCGACGACGCGTACTTAAGTACGCGAGGAGGGTTGGAGCCGGAAGGTCGGGTGCCTGGGCAAGCCGCAGCATTAGAAGTCCAACCTCACAGGAATACCTTGAGAGGCCATATACTCTTTGACTTCGCGGATGCTGAAGGTTCCAAAGTGAAAGACGCTGGCCGCCAGCACGGCGTCGGCTTCGCCCTCGATCACACCCTCGGCAAAATGCTCGAGCGTACCCACGCCGCCGCTCGCGATGACGGGAATCGGCACCGCGCGCGCCACGGCGCGGGTGAGCGCCAGGTCAAAGCCAGCCTTGGTGCCGTCGCGATCCATGCTGGTCAGCAGGATTTCGCCGGCGCCGCGACGAGCCGCTTCATCGGCCCACGCCACCGCGTCGATGCCCGTGGCGTTGCGACCGCCCGCCGTGAAGACCTCCCACTTGTCGGCACCGGATGCGCCGGGCAAACCAACGCGCTTGGCATCGATCGCCACGACCACGGCCTGGCTGCCAAACGCCGCGGCAGCCTGGCTAATCAACGACGGGTCGCGCACGGCCGCCGAGTTGAGCGACACCTTGTCGGCGCCGGCGGCAACCATGGTCCGCATGCCCGCCAAGTCGCGAAAGCCGCCGCCCACGGTATAGGGAATGGCCAGCTCCTCAGCAGCATGCGCCGCCATCTCGATAGTCGTCGCACGATTGTCGCTTGTGGCGGTAATGTCCAGGAAGACGACCTCGTCCGCACCCTCGCGGTCGTAGGCGCGGGCCAGCTCCACCGGGTCGCCCGCATCGCGCAGGCTCACAAAGTTGACGCCCTTGACCACGCGGCCGTCCTTAACATCCAGGCAGGGAATCACGCGTTTGGTAAGCATGGGCTACTCCTCCCCTCGGACGGCGTCCAGTGCCTGGGCCAACGTAAAGTTGCCCTCGTAGAGCGCGCGACCGGTAATGGCGCCCTCAATCGCGTCCTCACCCACCGCGGCCAGTGCGCGGATGTCGTCGAGCGTCGAGATGCCGCCCGACGCCACGACGGGAAAGCCCGCGACCTCGGCCACGTGGCGATACGTCGCCACGTCGATGCCCGTCTGCATGCCGTCGCGCGCGATGTCGGTGTACACCAGGTGCTTGAAGCCCAGCTCGGTGAGCTGTGCCACGGCATCGTCGAGTGACACGCCCGCGCCATCACGCCAGCCGTTCACCTTGACCTGACCGTCGCGCGCGGCGATGTCTGCCACCAGCAACTCACCAAAGCCTTGGGCCGCCACCTCGGCAAAACCCGGCTCGGTCACGAGCACCGTGCCCAGTGCGATGCGACGCGCGCCGTAGCCGGCCAGCTCGTCGATGCGTGCAAGCGAGCGGACACCGCCGCCCACGTCCACAGACAGACCGTCGATGCCGCAGATGCCCTTAATCGCCGCCGAGTTGGCAGCGCACGTGTCCTCGTCCTCGCCAAAGGCAGCAGACAGGTCGACGACGTGCACCCAGCTCGCACCCTGCTCGGCAAATGAGCGGGCGACTGCCACGGGGTCGTCGGAATATACCTTGCAGCGGCTGCGGTCACCGCGCTCCAGGCGCACGACCTTGCCGCCAATCAGATCGATTGCGGGAAACAGGATCATCGGCCGGCCTCCTCGACGATGTTGACGAAATTCTTAAGGATGCGCTGACCCAGCGCGGAGGATTTCTCGGGATGGAACTGGCAGCCCCACACGTTGCCATGGCGCACGATGCATGGGAAGCTCCGCGTATAGTGCGTGCGCGCCAGCACATCGGCGGCATCGGCGTCGTCGGCCACCGCGTAGCTGTGGGTGAAGTACATATTGGCGCCCTCGGTAAAACCGGCGAGCAGCGGATCGGCCGCACCGGTGGGCGTCATGTGTACCTGGTCCCAGCCCACATGCGGCACCTTCAGGCGACTCGATTCCAAGCGCGTGCACGAGCCACGCATAATACCCAGGCCATCGACCCAGGGGCCGCCGACCCGCTCGGAGGCATCGTCGTCCGCGTCCGCGCCCTCGTCCGCAGGCACGCCCTCGTTGCCGCGCTCAAAAAATAGCTGAAGGCCCAGACAGATACCGAGCAGTGGAGTTCCGGCGGCGACGGCATCGAGCACCGCGTCCGCCTCGCCGCTCTGGCGCATAAAGGCAATCGCGTCATAGAACGCGCCCACGCCCGGGATGACCAGGCCGTCGGCATTGCGGATCTGCTCCGGATCGTCCGATGTGCAGGCGGCGGCACCGGCGCGCGCAAGCCCGCGCGCAACGCTCGACAAGTTGCCCTTGTGGTAGTCGACCACCACGACCTTCGGTTCGCCCACGCGACCCTCCTTTTCCCCATTCAAAACCTGTCCCTTTTTTGGCAGGTTACAGCGATCCCTTGGTGCTGGGGATGCCCTGCACGCGGGGATCGAGCTCGCAGGCGCGGCGCATCGTGCGGCCCACGGCCTTAAAGGCGGCCTCGATAATGTGATGCGAGTTGCCGCCCGCCAGCTCGCGCACGTGCAGCGTGAGCTTGGCGTCGCGCGCAAAGGCGTAGAAGAACTCGACGGCCAGCTCGGTATCGAAGCTGCCCACGCGCTCGGTCGGCACGGGCAGCTCGCAGTAAGCCTGCCCGCGGCCCGAAATATCAACAGCAGCCATCACAAGCGTCTCGTCCATGGCGATCGCCGCGTCGGCAAAGCGCGTAATGCCCGCCTTGTCGCCCAGCGCCTGGCAAAACGCCTCGCCCAGCACAATACCCGTGTCCTCGACGGTGTGGTGCGCATCGACCTCCACGTCGCCCACCGCGTGCACCGTCAGATCGAACAGACCATGGCGGCCAAAAGCGTTGAGCATGTGGTCGAAAAACGGCACGCCGGTCGAGATATCGCACACGCCGCTTCCGTCCAAGTCGAGCTTTACGACAATGTCGGTCTCGCCCGTCTTGCGGGTTACCTCGGCATAGCGGTCCATCTACATCTCCTCCTTCACCAGCGCGGCAAACGCAGCCAGCATCTCGTCGTTTTCCTGCGGGGTACCCACGGTAATGCGTAGGCAGTCCGCGAGCCCCGGCGCGTAGCTAAAGTCGCGCACCAAAATCGAATACTCGTCGCGCAGACGCTCGCGCACGCGCGTGGCATGCGGCGTGCGCACGAGCACAAAGTTCGCCGCGCTCGGCCACGCCTCCACGGGCAGACCCTCGGCAGCCATTGCGCGCAGGGCACACAGTTCGCGCTCGCGCTCGGATGCAACCTGTGCCACCACGGGCGCGTACGCATCGCGGGCACGCACGCAGGCAAGCGCGGCGGCCTGGCTCAGCACATTGACCGAATAGATCTGGCGAATCGCCGCAAACACATCGATGACCTCGGGCGCCGCGATCACATAGCCCAGACGCGTGCCGGCAGCGCCAAACGCCTTGGACAGCGTATGCAGAATCACCAGGTTGGGATGCTCGGCGATAAGCCCCTGCGCCGTGGTAGCCGCGCCAAACGAATCGTCCGCAAACTCAACGTAGGCCTCGTCGACCATGACCATGCCGGGGCACGCATCGCACAGGGCCGCGACAAAGTCGAGCGGTGCCACGTCGCCCGTGGGGTTGTTGGGCGAAGTCACGATGGCCAGGCTGCACTCCGGCGCCGCGGCAAGCACGGCTGCCTGGTCGAGCTCAAAGCTCGCCGGGTCGCGCCACACGTCGCGCACCTCGGTCTGACAGAGCGATGCAAAGAACGCGTACTCGCTAAAGCACGGCGGGCAGTTGAGCAGGGTCCGCCCCGCGCCGCCAAACGCCAGCAGGTAGTTATAGAGCAGCTCATCGCCGCCGTTTCCCACGCAAATATTCTCACGCGCCACGCCATGCCAGGCAGCAAGCTCATCGCGCAGCTCGTTGGACATGGGATCGGGGTAGCGGTTGAGCGGCGTGGCAGCCAAAGCCGCGTCGATCGCCTCGCGCACGCCGGCCGGCACGGGATAGGTGTTCTCGTTGGCCGAAAGGTTGATGCGCGTGGGCGTAAAGTTAGGATCGTAGGGCTCGATGCCGGCCAAGTAGGGCTGGACGAGCTCCTTCATGCGCGGCGTGAGTTCGGCCATGTTAGGCCTCCCCGCCGGTCGCGCCAGCGCCATCCGAGCCTGCAGCCGCCAGGTCCACACCCTCGGCGACCGTCGCCACAGCGTCGCCCGGCCAGGCGACCTTGGTCAGGTCGGCCGCGGCCAGTGACCCGACGCTCACGGCATCCTCGCCCTGCTCCAGCACGCGACGACGCAGGGCGGCAGAGAGCGCGTGCGCCCACAGGCCCTCGGCCTCGGCCAGGCGCTGCGTAGCGGGAGCATCAGAGAGCAGGCCTTCGGGCGTATAGCAAATGACACTCGAGCGCTTAACGAACTCTTCGACCGAAAGCGGGTTGGAGAACATGGCCGTGCCGCCGGTCGGCAGCGTGTGGTTGGGGCCGGCAACATAATCGCCGAGCGGCTCGGAGCTCCAAGCGCCCACAAAGATGGCGCCGGCGTTGCGAATGCCGCCAAGCAGGCCCATCGCATCCTTGCAGTGCAGCTCAAGGTGCTCAGGCGCCACGGTGTTCACTGCCTCGACGGCGGCAGCCATGTCGGCGGCCACCACGATGGTGCCTTCGTTGTCGAGCGAGGCACGCGTGATTTCGGCGCGTGGCGACTGCGCCACCAGAACGTCGATACCCGCCTCGACCTCACGCGCAAACTGCTCGTCGCAGGTCACCAGATAGCAGGCCGCCAGCGGATCGTGCTCGGCCTGGGCCATCAGGTCGGCCGCGACTACCATGGGCTTGGCCGTGACGTCGGCCAGCACGCAAACCTCGGAGGGGCCAGCGACCATGTCGATTCCCACGTCACCCGAGATGATCTGCTTGGCCGCGGCAACAAAGGCGTTGCCCGGTCCGGTGATTTTGTCGACGCGCGGAATGGTCTCGGTACCATACGCAAGTGCGGCCACGGCCTGAGCGCCGCCCACCATATAGATCTCGTCCACACCGCCGAGCTTTGCCGCGGCGAGCGTGTAGGGACTGATCAGGCCGTCTTTTTGCGGCGGGGTCACCATAACCACGCGCTTGACGCCGGCGACCTTGGCGGGAATGGCGTTCATGAGCACGGTGGAGGGATATTGCGCGCGGCCGCCCGGTACATAGATGCCGGCCGCCGCGAGCGGGGTCACCTTAACGCCGAGCATCGTGCCGTCCACACGCGTGGTAAACCAGCTCTGCTCGACCTCGCGCTGGTGGAACTCGCGAATCTGGCGCGCGGCCTTCTCAAGCGCGGCGACAAAGGCCGGGTCGAGGCCTTCGAGCGCGGCATCGATCTGCTCCTGCGGCAAGCGGAAGCTCTGCAGCTCAACGTCGTCAAAACGCTGACAGTAATCGCGCACCGCGGCATCCCCGTTGGCACGCACGTTGGCCACGATATCGCGGGCGGCGTCGACGATGTTTTGCGGCAGCACGCCCTTGCGGTTGAGCTGATTGGTAACGAGGCGCTCACCGGGAGCAAGCTTGATGGTCTTCATATCGGTATCCCCTATCGGTCGAGGTTGTGTTCGAAAAACGAGAGGCCGGGCGGCGGCGCCAATCGGCCCGCAGCCCGTACGTTGGGGCGCCCGTGCGCGCTCGCGCTATTGTGCCGAGCCCGCGACGGGCTCAAAATGCTTGTCCTTCACGGCAGCCGCCAGGCGATCGGCCAGATTGCGTACGCGCGGATCCAGGCGCGCAGCACCCGGATTGACAAAGAAGCGGGCCGTGCAGTCCATGATGCGGCCGGTGATGACCAGGTCGTTGTCGCGCAGCGTGGCGCCCGTGGCGGTGATGTCCACGATGCGATCGGTCATGCCGACGATGGGGCCCAGCTCGATGTTACCGTGCAGCGAAACGATATCGGCGTTCACGCCGCGCTCGGCATACCAGGCACTCGCGATGCGCGGGTACTTGGTGGCCACGCGAAGCGACCCGCGACGGGCATAGTTGCGCTCGGCCTGGCCAGCGCGCCACGCGGGCTCCGCCTCGATAAAGGTGCACAGACCATAGCCCAGGTCGACCAGCTGCAGCAGGTTGAGGTCTGCCTCGATGAGCGAGTCCCAACCGCAGATGCCGCAATCGGCACCACCGCAGCCCACAAAGGCAGGCGCATCGCTGGGACGCACGATGACAAACTCGATATCGCCGACCGCGCCCTCGCCGGCACGCGTGTCGCGGCCGCGCACGATCAGGTGACGGCCGGGGTCACGCAGCTCAGAGACGTCCAGGCCCGCGGCCTCGAGCACGTCGAGCGTGTCGGCCTTAAGCGAGCCCTTGGGCACGGCGATGCGCAGCGGGCCCTCGGCGCCACGGCCCGCGGCGTGATCGCCGTCGGAAGCGGCATCCTCGGCCGAGGTGCGCGCGGCCTCCAGGCGCTCGAGCGAAAAGGCGAAGCCCGCCGCCGGCACTTCGATGCCGTCGCCAAATGCGCCGGTAAAAATGGAATCATAGCGTCCGCCCGAACCGACCGGATCGGGCAGTTCGCCGGCATAGGCCTTAAAGACCAGGCCCGTGTAGTAATCGAAAGAGTTCATGATAGAGAAGTCAAACGACAGCACCTGGGCGTCCTCGGGTGCCAGGCCCTCAACCAGGGCACGCAGCTCGCGCGTCAGCGGCGCGACAATGCCCGCCGCCGCCAGCAACGCATCGACGCGGTCGAGCACCTCGGCGCCGCCGTGCAAGCGCGGCAGCTCGCTAATGGCGGCCTTGACGGCATCGGACTCGGTGCTTGCCGCCACGCGGGCATCGAGGCCCACAAAGTCGTTGGCGTGCACGCAGCGCAGGGCCTCGGCGGCCAGCTCGCGATCCTCGCACGCCGCGAGCAGTTCCTTAAACGGACGCACGCTACCTGCGATAATGCGCGCATCGAGCAGTACCAGCTTACGCACGGCCTCGGCCACGAGCGAGACGATCTCGACATCGCCCGCAGTATCGCCCGCACCGATAAGCTCAAAGCCCAGCTGTGTAAACTGGCGCGAACCACCGGCATTTCGCTGACACTCACGAACCACCGGCGCCTCGTAGCGAAGGCGCAGGGGCAGGTCGGCAGCGCGCATGCGGGTCGAAACCAGACGCACGATCGGCAGTGTGTTATCAGGACGAACCACCAGCAGACGACCATCGTCGTCAAAGAGCTTAAACGGCGTGTCTGCAATGCGCCCGCCTTCCTCGAGCGAACCCTTGTCCTCGAGCAGCGGCGTCTCGACCGGCAGGTAATAATGCTCCCTGAAGCAGCCCTTCACCGTCAGCGCAATCTCCTCGCGCGCCTGAGCCTCCTCGGGCAATATGTCCCGGAATCCCCACGGTGTGGCCGTCATCTGGTGAGCCTCCTCATGCTGTGTTTCATATAGAACAGAAGACCGGCGTAGCTCCGCCGGTCTTCTGGGTACTTTAGCATACTAGAGTGCTTGCGGGGAGAATCGTCTCTCACGGCTCACAGCGTATTCATTTGGAAACATTGGAACGGATTGCCCGCGGCCCGCCTCTACAGCGAAGGGCATCGACAGTCCATCCGAAAAAACGTCCGAGCTCCCGCTCGCTCAGCGGAAGAGTTTACAGACGAGGGCCGGGGAGGCGTGCTTTGTTTTGAGAAGTGGGCTCCGCGAACTTCTCAAAACAAAGCACGCCTCCCCGGCCCCGGCAATGTAATTTTTGCTGACCAAAGGAAGATGCGCAGCCCCAAGGCCGCAACAGCAAAGTCACCATTACATTAAAAAAATATCAGCCCCCGCAGATCGAAACGGTCGAGAGGGCCTTGCCCGGCTGGGCGGCCTTGCTCCGGGAAGTTCGCGAAGCCCACTTCCCGGAGCAAGGCCGCCCAGCCGGGCAAGGCCCCAGCGCGAGACCGTCCCGAATGCCTACCCGCACAGTGTGGCTACGAGTGGGATGGTCAAAATGGAGCAGATGATCGACAAAAACGTGCACTGCATCATGGGGCGTGCATCCTTGCCGTATTGTAGGCAGTACAGCGTACCGTTGCTGCCCACCGGCATTGCCATCTCGAGCACAAGCGTCGCGATAAACATGGGCGTCATGCCCGGCCACATGCGAGCCACGGCAAGACACGCTATCGGCACGACAACCAGGCGAAATGTCACGGCGACATACGCACGCCAGTTGGTGAGCATCTCGAGCGGACGGTACTTGGCGATAGACGACCCCATGAGCAACAATGCCGCCGGAGTGGTCATGGTGCCAACGATGGAAATCGAGTCGCCCAACACGCCCCAATCGGTCCATCCGGTTAGCACGATCCCAAGCACAACAGCACTTGCAATGAGACCAGGACTCTTGCAGCAGGCGGCAATATTGCGCATCTGCTTTTTAAGGCCTCCATCCATTCCGCTAAATAACATGGCACCGACGGTAAACATAAGAAGGTTTAGGGGGATAAGCGCAATCGATGCATACAACAGCGCTTGTTTTCCCAACACCGCCGAAATAACCGGAAAACCGATAAACCCGGCATTACCGAAAAGCACGGCGAAGCGATACGAGCATTCTGTCCCTTTGGGAACGCGAAGAGCAGCGGTGACAGCAAACGCGATAACGGTCGCCACCACATACATCACAAAGGACAGACCCATGAGCGAAAACGTCTCGGCAATGCTCGGAAGCTTCACATCATCGCCCAGCGCTGACGAAAGCACCAAGCACGGTAGCGCCACCTGCAACAGCAGATGCGACAGCTCGCGCTCGAACTCCGCTTTCATAAACCCCAGCTTGGCGATACACCACCCCAACAAAATAGGCAGCGAAACCGTCAACATCTGAAGCGCCACACTCGTAAAGCTCATGCTTCCCCCTTATCTATTCCACGAGGGCCGGGGCGCCTGCTTTGTTTTGAGAAGTGGGCTTCGCGAACTTCTCAAAACAAAGCAGGCGCCCCGGCCCCGGCAATGTAATCTTGGCTGACCAAAGTTAGATGCACGGTTTTCAGGGAAGTAGCAGCCGTGTCCCCATTACATAAAAAAATAATCAGCCCCCGCATATCGAAACGGTCGAGAGGGCCGCCTCCGGGCTGGTGCCCTTCCTCGGAAAAGTTCGCGAAGCCCACTTCTCCGAGGAAGGGCACCAGCCCGGAGGCGGCCCCAGCGCGAGACCGTCCCGGATGCCTATCTACTCGTTGTCGCCTGCGGTCATTTGCGTTGCGGAAAGCGCGCCGTCGGCAGCGGTTGCGGCCGCGGCGTCGGGCCAGACCCAGTCGGTGAAGGCCGGGTGATCGTAGCCCTCATCGCACGCGAACTCGAAGGCCTCGGTGCGGAATGCCTCCCACTTATCAATCTGCTCGGCAAACTTATCGGCGTCGACCATGCGCAGCACGTCGGCGGCCAGTGCCCAGCGGTCCATGTTGTTCAGGCGCAGCATGTCGAACGGCGTTGTCGTGGAGCCTTTCTCCTCGTAGCCGTGGACGCGGAAGGCATCGTGGCCGGGGCGGTTCCAAATCAGACGGCGAATCGTGCCGGCATAAGCGTGGAACGCGAAGAGGACAGGCTTATCGCCGCAGCCGAACAGCTCAGCCCAGCGCTCGTCACTGAGAGCCTGGTCGTTCTCGCAGACGTTCTGGATCTTGAGCAGATCGACCACGTTGACGAACCATACCTTGATGCCCAGCTCGCGCAGCATGTCGGTTGCAGCCAGAGCCTCGAGCGTCGGCACGTCGCCGCAGGTGGCGACCACGACATCGGCCTCGGCGAGCGAATCGGCGGTCGATGCCCACTCCCAGGTCGCAACGCCCTCGGCGAGCTCCGCCTTGGCCTCGTCGACCGTCTGGAAGGTCGGAGCAGGCTGCTTGCCGCAGAAGATGGCGTTGACGCAGTCGGTGGACTGGTAGACGCGCTCGGCAACGGCAAGGGCCATGTTGGCGTCGGCCGGATAGTAGGCGTTTACGATGTGTGTGTCGTTGGCCTTGTTGAGCAGCAGGTCAATAAAGCCGGGGTCCTGGTGCGAGAATCCGTTGTGGTCCTGGCGCCAGACATGGCTCGACAGCAAAATGTTAAGGCCGCTAATGGGAGCACGCCACGGAATCTCGCGCTTGGTAGCCTCGAGCCACTTGCAGTGCTGGTTGACCATGGAGTCGACCACATGGACAAAGCTCTCGTAGGAGCTCCACACGCCGGAACGGCCAGTGAGCACGTAGGCCTCGAGGAAGCCCTCGCATTGGTGCTCGGACAGCTGCTCGACGACCTTACCGGAGCCTGCCAGCAGCTCGTCGTTGGCCTCGTCCTCGTAGAAGCCGGCGTCCCACTGCTTCTTGGTCACCTTGTAGGCAGCCTGCAGGCGGTTGGACGCGGTCTCGTCGGGACCGAAGATGCGGAAGTCATCCATGTTCTTGGCCAGAACGTCGGCAGTGTACTCACCAAAGACGCGGGCGGCCTCGGTAGAGCCCCAGCCATGACCATTAGTGTCGACGGGGACCTCGTGGGCATGAATATCGGGCAGCTCGAGCTCGCGACGCACCTTACCGCCGTTCGCGTTGGGGTTGGCGCCGATGCGCAGCTCGCCGGTCGGCATAAAGGCCGTCACCTCGGGGCGCACCTGGCCCTCGGGCGTAAAGAGCTCCTCGGGCTTGTAGGAACGCAGCCACTCGCGCAGCACGCGGAAGTGCTCGTGGGTGTCCTTGGCACTCGCCAGCGGCACCTGATGCGCGCGCCAGGAGTCCTCGGTCTTCTTGCCGTCGATCTGCTTGGGGCAGGTCCAGCCCTTGGGCGTGCGGAACACAATCATGGGGTAGGCCGGGCGGACCACGGTCTCGCCTGAGGCGGCCTGGGCCTGCGCGGTGGCCTTGATGTCACAAATCTCATCGAAGACCTGCTCAAACAGGGCAGCGAAACGCGCATGAATGCTTGCGTGGCTCTCGTCGTCAAAGCCGGCGACAAAGAAGTGCGGCTTATAGCCCATGCCCTCAAAGAACTTGGTGAGCTCCTCATCGGACACGCGGGCAAGGATGGTGGGGTTGGCGATCTTGTAGCCGTTGAGGTGCAGGATCGGCAAAACGATACCGTCGGTTGCCGGGTTCACGAGCTTGTTGGATTGCCAAGAGGTCGCGAGCGGGCCGGTCTCGGACTCGCCGTCGCCCACCACGGCCACGGCCAACAGGCTCGGGTTGTCCATGACGGCACCGTAAGCGTGGCTGAGCGTGTAGCCGAGCTCGCCGCCCTCGTGGATGGAACCGGGCGTCTCGGGCGCAAAGTGGCTCGGGATGCCGCCGGGATAAGAGAACTGGCGGAAGAACTTCTGCAGGCCTGCCTCGTCATTGGTGATGTCGGGGCGAATCTCGCGGTAGGTGCCGTCGAGCAGCGACTGAGCAGTACCGGCGGGGCCACCGTGACCAGGGCCCATCAAGAAGATAGCATTCTGGTTGTGGTCGGCGATCAGTCGATTGACGTGACCGAACAGGAAGTTGATGCCGGGCGTGGTACCCCAGTGACCGACCAAGCGGTGCTTAACGTCCGGGCGACCAAAGTCGCGCACCTCACCGGTTTTCTCGTCGACAAAGTCAGTGCGCATCAGCGGGTTAGAGCGAAGGTAGATCTGGCCGACGGACAGATAGTTCGATGCGCGCCAATACAGGTCGACGCCCTCGAGCTCGGAAGCCGGCACCTCGTGGCCCAGCTTTTGCCACGGCGTCCCCAGTGTTTTAGCCATTGTTTGTGTCCCTTCGCTGCGTGGTCACCCTCCGATACGGCAACCTTTCGTTGGGACTAGTATATTTGCTAAAACGTTTTATCATGGTGAAAAAACGTTTTACCATCCTTATCAATCCCATCGATTGGCAAAACGTGACATTCACCTGCGGCATTGTCTGTCACAGCTGCTCCACATTCGGTTTCTGCAAATTGATAAACGTGTTTAGTTGTGTTTAGTAAGCTCGAGCACGCTGTCCTTAACGATAAGCGCCGGCTCCAGCACGACCTCTTCGGCACGTCTACCGCCCCTACCGGCAAGACGCTTGGACATGCAGGCAAAAGCATGCTCCGCAAGGACACCAGGATCCTGCTCAATGGCGGTCAGCGCCGGCTCAAAGAGAACGTCGGCCGCCGAGTTGTCATAGCTCACCACCGAGATATCGCCCGGAATGCTCTTCCCCATCTCGTGCAGGCGCTTGAGCAGACCGAGGGCAATGTTATCCGAGCTTGCGAACACGGCGGTGGCGTCGGTTGCGAGCACCGCCTCCGAAGCCTCGTATGCGCTCGAAATGTAGTACTCGCTCTCAAACTCCAAACGCGCGTCGATCGGCAGGCCAACCTCGCGCAGCGCACGCTCGTAGCCGGCAAGTCGTTTGCGGCCCGTATTGGAACGGCGCGCGTTAACCAAGCAGGCAATGCGACGGTGGCCCTGCCCGATCAGATAGCGGGTAGCCATGTAGCCACCCATCTCATGGTCGAACATCACCTTGTCGCACTCGAGTCCCTCAATGGCACGGTCGACCATCACGGCAGGGATAGGCAGATGGCTGACCTCTTCGCGCAGGGCGCGGTCGTCGGAGAACTCGTCACCCACCACCAGAAAGACGCCGTCGACGCCGCGCGTCACCAGCTGGCGCAGGAGCTCCAGATCGTCATCGGCACTTCCACCCGAGCTGGTAATAAAGAGCGCGTAACCGTCCTCGCGGCAACGCTTTTCCAAGCTGCCGGCAAGCGAGGCAAAAAAGCGGCTCTCGATATTGGGGACGATAAGGCCCAGCGTGCGTGACTCGCGCATGACCAGGCTACGCGCGATCTGGTTAGGAACATAGTGGTTGCGCGCCGCGACCTCCTTGATGAGCTTGCGGTTTTCTTCCGAGATGCGACAGGGCCGATTATTGAGAACAAGCGAGACCGACGAGGGGGAAAGCCCCACCTCCTGGGCAATCTGCTTGAGGGTGACTTTGTTGGCCATCTCGCTCCTTCCTGGTTTACGCGCAATCTCTTGAAAGTATAGCGACCGCCCCTCTACCTCGTTGATAAACACTTTACCAATCCGGTGGACGGCTGTTTTATCGCCGCCAGCGCACCAAATCCGCCCGGGTGGGGTATATTGCAATCGATTGATGACAACGACCACCAAAAGGCGGATATTCGTATGCACGAGAACGACTTTTTTAACGAGGACCTGCTGTGTGCGCTTGCTGGCGTTGCCGGCGAGGACAACGTGCTGATGAGCGAGCCCATGCGCGAGCACACCACGTTTAAGATCGGCGGCCCGGCCGACATCTTTGTCACGCCCGATACCGAACAGGGCCTCGTCGCCACGCTCGATACCTGTTATCGCTGCGATCTGCCCCTCACCATCGTGGGCAACGGCTCCGACCTACTCGTCGGCGACAAGGGCATCCGCGGCGTCGTCGTGGCGTTGGGCGAGGGCCTCTCCGACATTACGGTCAACGGCACGCACGTCACGGCAGCAGCCGGCGCCTTGCTTTCCGATGTCGCCGCGGCAGCAGCCGAGGCCGGTCTCACCGGCATGGAGCCCATCTCGGGTATCCCCGGATCGGTCGGCGGCGCCTGCTACATGAACGCCGGTGCCTACGGTGCCTGCATGGCCGATGTGCTGGAGTCTGTGCGCGTCTACAAGCCCGCCCGCATGCTCGACGACGGCACCCGCGGTAGCGGCAGCATCATCGAGTTCGATGTCGACGAGCTTAACCTGGGCTATCGCAAGAGCCGCATCGCCGACGACGGCTTCATCGTGCTTTCGGCCACTTTCAATCTCGCCCCGGGCAACACCGCGATGATCAAGGCCGACATGGACGACTACCGCCAGCGCCGCGAGGACAAGCAGCCGCTCGACATGCCGAGCGCCGGCTCCACCTTCAAGCGCCCCGAGGGCTACTTTGCCGGCAAGCTCATCATGGATGCCGGCTTGCGCGGCCACGCCGTCGGCGGCGCCCAGGTGAGCGAAAAACACTGCGGCTTCATCGTCAACGCCGACCACGCCACCGCCGCCGACGTCGACGAACTCATCCGCGACATCCAAGCCAAAGTCAAAGAGCAGTTCGACGTAGACCTAGAACCCGAAGTCCACCGAGTAGGCGAATTTTAATAGCCCGCTCGCCGCGGTCCACTTTAATTAATAACGGGACAAGTGATGTAGCTCACTTGTCCCGTTTTCATTTATTTGCGAAGAACATCGGCCATCCGCAGGATTGAAATCATCGACCGATAAGTGAGTTCCACCTTTTCGCCCGCAAGCAGTCGTTTCGAGCCAATCTCATCTAGCCCCACAAGCCGAGAAAACAGCAAGCTACTCATCGTGCCCTCGTCAATTGATTCCTTTATGGTCTTCAAAACGTCCGTATCATGAAGCGACGCCGAGCTGTAGGGGGCAACACGAGCGGAACTCTCAATTAACGACGAGACAAAAGGATGGAGATGCTTTGGACATAGTCCATCAAACACCACATCCCCATTGTCATCCGAGCCGACTAGTCGCCAACTATAATGATCGACCCAGTCGTCTCCGTCATATATGGTGTCCATGAGCAACTTCCCGTCTAGAGAGAAACCTGTTTGAACATCGGGGCGCAAGACCGCAATCCATATAGGACCCGCAGCAGCTCCAACCCAACGCACCACACGACAATTGTATATTGCGACTATTTTAGATCTACATGATCAGTTCGAGTTCGCAACAAGGCGATTATTGCAGCTAGGTTATATTTCATTTTCCACTTTGATGAGCCGTCGGCTCCAAATTCCAAAACCGAAGTCCACGGAGTCGATAATTTTATTTAAAAAGAAGGCCCCGAAAGGGGCCTTCGCCATCTTTATATCAGACAACCAGTCCGGTGTATCGCGCTTTGAACCCGGAAGGTCCGGGACTGCGGGCGAGGCATAAGGTTGGTCGCGAGTTCCGCACGCAAAGAAGGCCACTTAATGTGGCCTTCGTCTTGCGCAGGACTGTAGAGCAGGCAACCTTATGCCTCGCCCGCAGTCCCGGACCAACCAGCTTCAAGCCGCAGTTACGACAGCGCAATACCGCCAAGCCAGCCCCAACGCACGCCAGAGCCAGTGCCATAGAAGCTAATAAACGAATCGAGCGACTTCGATGTAATGGCTCCCTCATTGCTCATAACGATGCCGCCGCCAACGTAGATACCCACATGACCGTAAATAAGGCCCGGAGCACCCGTGCCGCTATGCGAGGAGTCGGCCACGATCATGCCCACCTGCAGCGCCGAGCGGTCGGAGCTATAGCACCAGGCGTTGAACATGTCACACGCGTTGCCGCCAAAATAGCCCACGCCGGCATTGCGGAAGACATTGGTAACCCACGCCGCGCACCAGTTCTGACCCGGCGAAGGCGTGGAGTAGCACGCGTTGACGACGGCCTGCTGCTTGCCCGAGCCGGCATTCTGCTGCGGAGTTCCGGGCGCATACGATCCACCGCCCGAGCTCGAACCACCCGAGTAGGAATTGTTCTTGTTCGCGGCGGCCGCGGCAGCGGCGGCCTTCCTAGCGGCCTCCTCGGCCTGGGCGGCAGCGAGAATCTCGGAATCGCGCTGAGCCATGAGCTCCTTGACGTCGTCGGAAAGACCGTTCAGCACGGTCTGGACTTCTTGCTGCTTGGCCTGCATATCCTGCATCTGAGCCGTCTGCTGGTCCTTGAGTTTCTCCAGGTTGGCCTTTTGTGCTTCGAGCTCGGTCTTCTGCGCGTCGAGCTCAGCCTGAATCGTCTGGATATCCTCGATGGCATCGCGGTCGCTCTTGTTGATCTTCTCAACGTAATGCGCGTTGGCGACGAGTTCCTCAAACGAGCCAGAGGCCAGCAGCAGCGACAGGATGTTCGTACCGCCGGACTTGTAGCTGGCGGCCACGCGATCGGAAAGGTCGTTGCGCTTCTTCTTGAGCTCGGCCTTCTTTTCATCGATCTGGGCCTGCGTGTCGTCAATCTTGCCCTGGACATTCTCGATGTCGTTGAGGGTCTGGGCATTCTTGTTGGCCAGCGCCGCATACTCATTTGCGATGCTGTCGAGCTGGGCCTGAACCTCGTCGAGTTGGGCCTGGGCGGCATTCAATTTATCGGTGGTTTCTTTGGAAGCCTCCGCCGCATGGGCGCGAGTGGGCAGGCCAAAAAGAACTGCCGCAGAAGCGGCGCCGAACAGGGCCTTAAGGGCAGTGCGGCGCGAGAGCTCCTGGGAAAGGATGGAATCGCTGTTTGGTGACATATGTACTCCGTTACATGCTTATTTATATGTCGCTCAACTCATACATATTAGCGTACATATGGCGCGTCCCAACGATTTCCACGAACGGCAGGAAACTACAAGGTCGGCGGCTCGTAAGCAATTGTCAAATTTGAGGTAACAATTGAGCAAGCTCTTATATGAGTACGTTAACATAATCCTCTGCTTTTCCTACAGTGCACCATTTGGGCGTCCCCGCCTGCGCTATACTCCCCTCTAGAAGTGTTCCTGATTCGATAGGAGACTACATGTCCAAAGCACTCGACCCCAAAGACACCTGCGTCCTCGTTACCGGTGGCGCCGGTTTTATCGGCTCGCACACCGTCGTTCAGCTGCTCGAGGGTGGCTACCAGGTCGTCATCGTCGATGATCTCTCCAACTCCAGCGCCGTCGCCGTCGACCGCGTCAAGACCATCGTGGGCGACGAAGCCGCCAAGAACCTCACCTTCTACAAGGCCAACGTGCTCGACCGCGATGCGATGAACAAGATCTTCGATACCCATCAGATCGACCGTGTCATCCACTTTGCCGGCTTTAAGGCCGTCGGCGAGTCGGTGAGCAAGCCCGTCGAGTACTACCACAACAACATCGAGAACACCCTGGTGCTCATCGACGTCATGCGCAACCATGGCTGCAAGTCCATCATCTTCTCGAGCTCCTCGACCGTCTACGGCGACCCGGACAACCCGCCCGTCACCGAGGAAGACCCCAAGAAGCCCGCAACCAACCCCTATGGCTGGACCAAGTGGATGATCGAGCAGATCCTTATGGACGTCCACACCGCCGACCCCGAGTGGGACGTCGTGCTGCTCCGTTACTTCAACCCCATCGGTGCTCATCCGTCGGGCCTGATCGGCGAGGACCCCAAGGGCATCCCCAACAACCTGGTGCCCTATGTCGCCCAGGTCGCCGTGGGCAAGCTCGAGGCCGTTCAGGTCTTTGGCAACGACTACCCCACCCCCGACGGCACCGGCGTGCGCGACTACATCCACGTGTGCGATCTGGCCTCTGGTCACGTTGCCGCCCTTAACTGGATGAACGGCAAAACCGGCGTCGAGATCTTTAACCTGGGCACCGGCACCGGCACCTCGGTACTCGAGGTCGTCGCCGCCTTCTCCAAGGCTTGTGGCAAGGAGCTGCCCTACGTGATCCGCGAGCGCCGCGCCGGCGACATCGCTGCCAACTGGTGCGATGCCTCAAAGGCCGAGCGCATGATGGGCTGGAAGGCCCAGTACGACATCGCGGACATGTGCCGCGATAGCTGGAACTGGCAGAGCCACAACCCCAACGGCTTCGCCGACGCCGAGTAGCAAAAACCTACATACCGTTCTTGCCCCGATCTCACGTTGTGAGGTCAGGGCTTTTTTCATGGCATGTAGCCATTCGCCGAAAATCGACCAACTTTTTTATCTTGCCTGTACATGTTTAAACAACATGTTTTACAATAGGCGTATCGAATCAGAACATCGGAGGCGGACTGCACACCCATCGGCAGGCCGACCCCACAACAAGAAGGTTGGTGAGCGCATTCATGGAGCGTGCAAGCGGCGTCCTCATGCCCGTCTCATCTCTGCCCGGACCATACGGAATCGGCGGCTTTGGCTGGAATGCCTACGACTTCGTCGATTTTCTCGCCTCGTGCAAACAACATTACTGGCAGATTCTGCCCCTTACGACGACCAGCTATGGCGATTCGCCTTATCAGTCGTTCTCGGCCCGCGCAGGCAACCCCAACTTTATCGACTTTGCCGAGCTTATCGAGGCAGGGTATCTGGAGCAGCGCGATATCGATGGCGTGTATCTGGGATCCGACCCCAGCAATGTCGACTACGGTGCCATCTTTGGCGGCCGCCGTCAGATTCTCGACCGCGCCGCCGAGCGCTTTGCTGCCGACAAGCCGGCCGATTTCGATGACTTTATCCAGGCCAACGAGGACTGGCTCATCCCCTACTGTGAGTTCATGACCGTCAAAGAGGAGTGCGGTCTCAAGGCGTTTTGGGAGTGGCCCGCGGAGCTCCGCACCCGCGGCGAGGCTTCCGCCAAGGTCTGCACCGACCATCCGGCGCGTATGCTCTACCACCAGATGACGCAGTACTTCTTCGATCGCCAGTGGAGCCGCCTCAAGGCCTATGCCAACGAGCGCGACATTCTCATCATCGGCGACCTGCCCATCTATGTCTCGCGTGACTCCGTCGAGATGTGGGCGACACCTGAGCTCTTTAAGATCGACGCCGCCGGCAATCCCGTGAGCGTCGCCGGCACGCCGCCCGACCAGTTCTCGGCCACCGGCCAGTACTGGGGCAACCCCATCTACGACTGGGACGCCATGGAGGCCGACGGCTTCTCCTGGTGGGAGGGCCGCATTCGCGCCGCCCTCGACATGTACGACGTCATCCGCCTGGATCACTTCCGCGGCTTCGAGGCCTATTGGGAGGTGCCGTTCTCCTCGCCTGATTCGTCCTACGGTTCGTGGACGCAGGGTCCCGGCCTCAAGCTCTTCAAGACGCTCGAGGAAAAGCTCGGCACGCTGCCCATCATCGCCGAGGACCTGGGCTTCCTCACCCCCGGCGTCATCGATATGCGCGACAACTCGGGCTTCCCCGGCATGAAGATCCTGCAGTTTGCCTTTGAGGGCACCAACTCGTACTACCTGCCGCACAACTACATTGCCAACACCGTCGCCTACGTGGGCACTCACGACAACGAGACGGCACGCGGCTGGTTTGAAGGAACGGCTACCCCGCGTCAGCGCGAGCAGACAGCCCTGTACACCCATCAGCAGGCCGGCGAACCCATCGCCGACGCGCTCAACCGAACCATCGCAGCCAGCGTGAGCGACACGTGCATCTACACCATGCAGGACCTGCTCAACTTGGGCAACGAGGCGCGCATCAACACCCCTGCCACGCTGGGCGGCAACTGGACCTGGCGCATGCTCGACGGCGCCATCACCCGCGAGCTCGAGCACAAACTCACCGACTGGACCGAGACCTACTTCCGCATCCCGTCGGAAGCCGAAATCGAGCTTCCTCAATAGGAGCTACCGCGCCCGACCCCTCCCCACCGTGCGGACGCGCTTGCTTACCCGCGCGAGGCCACCCCAATCCCCTCGCGCGGGATTCTTATGAATTGCAGACATGTAATCAACCCATTACAGGAGGAAACATGCCCCAAATTAACCTCATGGAACTCGCCGAGCAGTCTTTTGGCACCTCGCTCGAGCAGCTCGACGACCGTCGCATTTACAAGCTGCTGGTCAAACTCGTGCAGGAGCGCTCCGCCGCCTGCCCGCTCAACAACGGCAAGAAAAAGCTCTATTACATTTCCGCCGAATTTTTGATCGGCAAGCTGCTCATCAACAACATGATCGACCTCGGCATCTACGACGAGGTTAAGGACCAGCTCACCGCCGCAGGCCACGACCTCAACAAGATCGAGGAGTTCGAGGTCGAGCCGTCGCTCGGCAACGGCGGCCTGGGCCGCCTGGCCGCATGCTTCCTGGATTCCATCGCCACGCTGGGCTTGACCGGCGATGGCGTGGGCCTCAACTATCACTACGGCCTGTTCCGTCAGCGCTTTGTGGACAACCAGCAGAAGGCCGTCCCCGACGAGTGGCTCGGTGAGCAGGACATCCTAGTCGACGACGACCGCTCCTACACCGTCGAGTTCGGCGATTTTGCCGTTACCTCCAAGCTCGTCAACATCGACGTGCCCGGTTACGGCCAGCCCACCAAGAACCGTCTGCGCCTGTTCGACCTGGCGAGCGTCGACGACGGCCTGGTCCCCGGCAGCTCCATCGACTTCGACAAGACAGAGATCGCCAAGAACCTCACCTTGTTCCTCTACCCCGACGATTCCGACGAGCAGGGCCGCCTGCTTCGCATCTACCAGGAATACTTCATGGTGAGCAACGCCGCCCAGCTCCTGATCGACGAGGCCATCGAGCGCGGCAGCAACCTGCACGATCTGGCCGACTACGCCGTGGTCCAAATTAACGACACGCACCCCACCATGGTCATCCCCGAGCTCATTCGCTTGCTCACCACCGAGCATGGCATCGAGTTTGACGAGGCCGTGACCATCGTACGCTCCATGGTCGCCTACACTAACCACACGATTCTTGCCGAGGCGCTCGAGAAGTGGCCGCTCGTCAGCCTGCAGAAGGTCTCCCCTGCCATCGCCGACATTATCGTCAAGCTCGATGAGATCGCGAAAGCCGAGCACGATGACCCGCGCGTCGCCATCATTGACGAGCACGACACCGTCCACATGGCCCACATGGACATCCACTTTGGCTTCTCCATCAACGGTGTAGCCGCCCTCCACACCAAGATTCTGGAGGACACCGAGCTTCATCCGTTCTACGAGATCTATCCCGAGAAGTTCTCCAACAAGACCAACGGCATCACCTTCCGCCGCTGGATCCATGGGGCCAACCCCGCGCTCGCCAGCCTGCTCGACGATGTGATCGGCACCGACTGGCGCAGCACCGGCGATCTGAGCAAACTCGCCAAGTTCGCCGACGACAAGAATGTTCTTGAGCGCCTGGCCGCCACCAAGACCGAGGCCAAGGCCATCATGCGCCAGTTCATGGCGCTCGAACAGGGCGTGACGATCCCATCCAACGCCATCATCGATGTTCAGGTCAAGCGTATCCACGAGTACAAGCGCCAGCAGATGCTCGCGCTCTACATAATCTGGAAGTATCTCGACATCAAGAACGGCAATAAGCCTAAGCACCCCGTCACCATCATCTTTGGCGGCAAGGCGGCCCCTGCCTACACTATCGCGCAGGACATCATCCATCTGATCTTGACGCTGTCGCAGTGGATTGCAAACGACCCCGACGTGGCTCCCTACCTGCAGGTTGTCATGATCGAGAACTACAACGTCACCGCCGCCGAGCGCGTGATCCCCGCCGCCGACATCTCCGAGCAGATCAGCCTGGCCTCCAAGGAGGCGAGCGGCACCTCCAACATGAAGTTCATGCTCAACGGCGCCCTAACCCTGTGCACGCTCGACGGTGCCAACGTGGAGATTGCCGAGCTCGTGGGCGACGAGAACATCTATACCTTTGGTGCCTCGTCCAAACAGGTCGAGCAGCTCTACGCCGACGGCACCTACAACGCCGGTGCGCTCTACCGCAAGCCCGGAATTAAACTGCTGGTGGACTTCATCACCAACCCGGCCTTTATGGCAACCGGCAACGCCGAGCGCCTGCAGCGCCTGCACGACGACATTAAGGGCAAGGACTGGTTTATGGCCCTGCTCGACATTGAGGAGTACATCCAGACCAAGGAGCGCGTGCTGGCCGACTACGAGGACCAGGACGCCTGGATGCGCAAGGCGCTCATCAATATCGCCAACGCCGGCACCTTCTCGTCCGACCGTACGATCTCCCAGTACAACGACGAGATCTGGCACCTGAGCTAATTCGGTTTCATCGCCCATCCTCTTGAAAACGGAGCCACGGCAACGCGGCTCCGTTTTTTGTGCCCGCACGTTACCCTGTGATCCGACTCGGCCAAACAATCTCGATCCATAACAACTACTCAACCAAAACGGTCCCAGCTGTTACAGATTGAGACATACCGGCCCCTCCCCTTGGGTTTATCTCAATCTGTAACATCTAGCAGGTGAAATTCGCCTTCGGTGTTACAGATTTAGATGAAATGGTTGGCACAGCGGAACCGTCTCGATCTGTAACATCTAACGTCCGAAATCGGCCCTACCTGTTACAGATCAAGACAAACTGACAGACGGAAAGCCCCAACACAAAGAAAGGCTCCCCTCTCGCCCAGTGGACGGGAGGGGAGCCTTATATGTGACCGCGGCAAAAGGATGGCAATACCGCAGTCGCCCAAAGGGAGGGCCTGGATGAACCGGGCCTAGATAAGGTTCTTGCCAGACACCTTATCGAAGAGGTGGGTCGCGTTCTTCTCGAACTTGAACCAGATGGGGTCGCCCGCCTTGAGCGCACCCTTGGCCTCAAGGTCGACAACGGGAATGATCAGGACGAACTGGCCATCGGGAGCGGTCACGTGGACATGCTCGGTCGAACCCATGAGCTCGGTCACCTCGACGGTACCCTGGAGCGCGCCCTCCTCGTCCTTGTCGGCAAGCAGAATCTGCTCGGGACGCACGCCGGCCGTGATCTCCTTCACGTCGCCGCCGTCCCAGTTGAGAGCAAGCTGAGCGCAGGTCTCGGGGGCGAGCGCCACGTTCATATCCTCGGTCTTGACGGTAAAGCCGTTGCCCGAGCGCACCAGCTGGGCATCGAAGAAGTTCATCTGCGGCACGCCGATAAAGCCGGCGACGAAGATGTTCGCGGGATGGTTGAAGACCTCCTGCGGGGTGGCGATCTGCTGGACGACGCCGTCCTTCATGACCACGATACGGTCACCGAGGGTCATGGCCTCGGTCTGGTCGTGGGTGACGTAGATGAACGTGCCCTTGATCTCGTGGCGCAGCTTGATGAGCTCGGCGCGCATCTGGTTGCGCAACTTGGCATCCAGGTTGGACAGCGGCTCGTCCATCAGGAAGACCTTGGGGTCACGCACGATGGCGCGGCCGATGGCGACGCGCTGGCGCTGGCCGCCAGAGAGCGCCTTGGGCTTACGGTCGAGGTACTCGGTAATACCCAGGATCTCGGCAGCGGAGCGAACCTTGCGGTCGATCTCGTCCTTGGGGACCTTCTTGAGCTCAAGCGTAAACGCCATGTTCTCGTACACCGTCATATTGGGGTACAGAGCATAACTCTGGAACACCATGGCGATGTCGCGGTCCTTGGGCGCCACGTCGTTGACGCGCTTGCCATCGATGAACACATCGCCGGAGGTGATGTCCTCCAGGCCGGCGACCATGCGCATCGTCGTGGACTTACCGCAGCCAGAAGGGCCAACGAGGACGATGAACTCCTGGTCGTGAACGGTGAGGTTGAAGTCCTCTACAGCGAGCACACCGTCCTCGGTAACCTTGAGGTTGTGCTTCTTCTCCTCGGTCTTCTTCTTTTTGCCAAAGAAGCCCTTCTTTTTTGACTCGTTGTTGGGATACACCTTCTGAACATGTTTGAGAACGATCTCGGCCATGTCTTTACCTTTCGATACGCGGCGCCGCGCTGAGAGGCGCCGCCAAAACTTGCAAAACAGTTACGGCATCAGCCCTTGACGGCACCTGCCACCACACCGTCGATGATGTACTTCTGGCAGAAGATGTACATGATGACGATGGGGATGACGACCATCATGATGCACGCCATCATGGGGCCGAGCTCGACGTGGCCATAGCCGCCACGGAAGTACTGGATCAAGATAGGAATGGTCTTGTACTTGGTGGAGTCGAGCGTAAGGTAGGGCAGCAGATAGTCGTTCCAGACCCACATGGTCTCAAGGATGCCGACCGAAAGATAGGTGGGCTTCATAATGGGAAGGACGATCTTAAAGAACACTTGGACCGGGTTGCAGCCGTCGATCATGGCCGCTTCCTCAATCTCGAGCGGGATGTTCTTGACGAAGCCGGCGAACATAAAGACCGCGAGGCCCGCGCCAAAACCAAGGTAGATGAAGCAGATGTTAAACGGCGTGTTAAAGCCGATGCGGTCCGCGAGGTTGGACAGCGTGAACATGAGCATCTGGAACGGTACGACCATCGAGAAGACGAACAGGTAATAGAAGAAGTTCGAGATCTTGCTGTTGACGCGCACCACGTACCAAGCGCACATGGAGCAGCACACCAGAATCAGCACGACCGACGTGACCGTGATGATAAGCGAGTACATAAACGCCGAGGCAAAGCCCTGCTCGTTCAGAGCGTGCACGTAGTTTGCGAGGCCGTTGAACGTCTCGGGCGTGAGCAGATCGAACGCCGTGGTGGTGCTGATTGCGGTCGCTTTCTTAAAGGAATTGAGCGCAATCATGAACACGGGGTAGATCCATGCGAGCGACAGGATCGTAAAGAAGATCGAGAGCGCGCGGTTGATAGCCTTATCGCGTTTCATTACTGCTGCACCTCCTTGGACCTCGTGGCCTTAAGCTGGATCATAGAAATAGCGACAACCAGGATGCAGAAGATAACTGCCTTGGCCTGACCGATGCCCTGCCATGCGATGCCAGCACGCGAATAGAACGTGTTGTAGATGTTCAGGGCGAGCATCTCGGTGGAGTGCGCCGGGGCGCCACCGGTAAGGGCGAGGTTCTGGTCGAACAGCTTAAAGCCGTTGGTGATGGACAGGAACAGGCAGATGGTGATGGTCGGCATCAGGTTGGGGATCTTAACCTTCCAAAACGTCTGCCATGCCGTAGCGCCATCGACCTTGGCGGCCTCGATGTAGTCAGACGGAATGGACTGCAGACCGGCGATGTAGATGATCATCATGTAGCCGACCTGTTGCCACAGGGTCAGGATGATAAGGCCCCAGAAGCCAGCGGCGGAGTTGAGGGCGATAAGCTGGGCACCCACGTTGGAGAGCAGGCAGTTGATCAGAATCTGCCAAATGTAACCCAGTACAATGCCGCCAATCAGGTTAGGCATAAAGAAAATCGTACGGAAGATGTTGGTGCCCTTGAGCGCCTTGCGAGTGAGCGCCTGCGCAATGGCCAGCGCGATCACGTTGATGAGCACCGTCGACAGGAAGGCAAACGCCACGGTAAAGAAGAACGACGTGGAGAACTGCGGATCGGACAGCGCGCGCACGTAGTTCTCGATACCGACAAAGTGCGCGTTATTGATGGTAATAAACTGGCAGAACGAGAGATAGAAACCCTGGATAAAGGGAATCACGAACCCGATCATAAACGCCAGGCACGTGGGCAGCATAAAGAGCGGCCACCAGCGCTTGAGTGCTTTGCCCATAGAAGGGTCCTTTCAATATGCAGGGGGCGGGCAAACCTACGTCTGCCCGCCCCCTGTCGCTAATCAGATAGCTTGGGCAGCAACTGCTTACTCGGAAGCAGCCTTCTCGGTCTTCCAGCCATCGACGAAGGCGTTCTTGACGCCGTCCCACTTGGTGTTGTCGGCAGCATAAGCGATGAGAGCCTGCTTGAGGTTCTTCTTCCACTCCTCGGAGGGGATGTAAACGAAGTCCCAAGCGACGGTCTTCTTGCCGTCCTTGGCCATAGCAACGGCCTGCTGAGAGAAGACGTTGGTGGTCTCCTTAGCGCTCTTGAACGGGGCGGTCAGACCCATCTTGTCAGCGATGATGCTGGTGGCGGTGTCAGAAGTGACGCACCAATACATGAAGTCCTCGGTGGCCTTCTGGGCATCCTCGGAAGCCTGGGAGCTGACGCACCAGTAGTTCTCGCCGCCGGAGCACAGGCCCTGGTTCTCCTCGCCGTCGACGCCGATGTAGATCGGCAGCATGCCGAGCTGGTCGTCGGTCATACCGGCCTTGGTGAGGTCGGCGTAGGCCCAAGAGCCGTTCTGATAGAAGACGGCCTTGCCGGTTGCGAACTCGTTGGTGGCGTCGTCACCGGTCTTGGAGGCGAGCTGCGAAGGATCGCAGGTGGAGTCGGTGATGTACAGGTCGAAGATCTGCTTAAAGTTGTCGAGATACTCGCCCTTGATCTCGTCGTCCTCCTGATTGTGCTCCTTCTCGAACTCGTAGTAGAGCGGGAGGTTGGCGAGGTGCGTGGTGTAGCGCCAGCTGGAGGAGTCATCCATACCGGCGGAAGTGAAGGCACCGTCAACGCCGAGCTCGTCCTTGCGGGCCTGGATGTCATCGGCGCAAGCCTTCAGCTTGTCGAAGGAGTTGATGTCCTCGGCCTTGTAGCCGGCCTTCTCGAGGAGCTCCTTGTTGTAAATGATGCCGTAGCTCTCCTGAACCCAGTCGATACCCAGATCCTTGCCGTCGGACTGCAGCGCCAGGGAGTCGTCGATGAGCTCGCCGCGGAGCTTGGTGTCGGAAAGATCGGCGCAGTAGTCCTTCCAGTTCTTAAGGCCGGTGGGGCCGTTGACCTGGAACAGCGTCGGAGCGGAGCTCTTGGACATCTCGGACTTGAGCTTCTCCTCGTAGGTGTTGGAGGCGGCGGTCACGATCTTGACCTCGACGCCCTTCTCCTTCTTGTACGCCTTGGCGATCTCCTTCCACTCCTTGTCGACCTCGGGCTTGAACTGGAGGAAGTAGACCTCGGCAGCGTCACCAGAAGCAGAGGAGCCAGAGCCGGCAGAACCACCGCAGCCCACGAGGCCCAGACCAAGAACCGCAGCCGCGGAACCAGCAAAGCCCAGGAACTGCCTTCTGCTCATTTCGTTCTTCATTACAATCCACCCTTTCACACCGTGGCGGCACCCTTTGCCGCCGCCTTCGGAGATTGGCTCGGGGACTTTGCCCCTTTTGCTGATTTGTACAATACGCTATTTGGCTAGTTGTTTGAACAAGTATTACTAGAGCGGTAGAAAAACTTCGGTGAACGGTAATTTCGACTTGATACTTGACAAGTTTTGTATAAACAATTATCTGTTATCGAATGCAGAGAAAACGCCCGATCAAGCCGATGCATCGTCGGTTTGACCGGGCGTTTTCGCTTTGAGGGAATGAGTCTCGTCAGGCTGCGAGCTAGCCGGCTATCGCTTGGAATTGACGCGGTAATGGAAGATCTCGGGGTGTGTGCGGGCATGCGTGACCTCGAACAAGATGCCGTCCGAGGTGTACGACTGGCTCTCCATAACGGCGACGCAGTTGTACTTGCCGAGGTCCAGATAGCTGCAGTCTTCATCGTTGGCGAGCTCGACACTCACCGTACGACGGCTCGCCATCACTTTGACGCCGCGCTTGTGCTCCAGATAGCCGTAGATAGAATCCGCCGCGATCTCGGGGGTCAGGCCCTTGGCGATCGACGCCAAAAAGTAGCCATGGTCCACTTGGCGCGCGCTGCCGTTGAGGCTTCGGACACGCACTACGCGAATCAGCTCCTCGCCCACCTTAAAGCCCAGGCGACGTGAGAGTTGCTCAGTGCAAATCAAATGTTCAAAAGACTTGACCTCGGTCGATGCGACGGCATTGTTGCGTTTTGCGAACTCGCCAAACGACTCAACCTCTTCGAGTGCGCCCAGCATGTCGGTTTCGCCCTTAAGCCAAATAACGCGCACGCCCTTACCGTGTATAGGCTGCACAAACATCTGGTCGGTCAGCATGCTCAAGGCGCGTCGAACGGTATTGCGCGTGCAGCCAAACTCCGCGGTCAGCTCGGCTTCGGTTGGCAGCATCTCCTGAAACGCATAGGTCCCGTTGATGATGCGCGAACGGATCTCGCGGTAGATTCCTTCGTAAATCGCTTTTGGCATGATTTCACCTCTAATGAATATGTATGGCTAGGCACGATAGCATTTCTTAAAGTTGTTTAAACCGATTATCGGTAAAGCACGGATTATTTACCGTCGACGGTTCCCCCGAAACCCAAATCGGACCGAATCAAAGCCGTCAATGCGGCAAGCAGCCAGTCCTCTACAATGAGTTCATTGTTTAAACGTTCTCGCTCGCACAGCATGTTGCATCCGAAAGGCATATTATGCTGCAGAAAATCCAACGTTTTGGCGGAGCCATGTTCGCGCCCGCCATGCTGTTTTCTATATCAGGCCTCATGGTCGGCATCTCCGCCCTCGCAACGACCGTGGATATCGTCGGCGACCTCGCCGTATACGGAACCCCCTGGTACGTTTTCTGGACTATCATTCAGCGCGGCTCGTGGACGGTCTTTAAGCGCCTTCCACTCCTTTTTGCCGTAGCGCTGCCTATCGGCCTTGCCCAAAAGCAACCGGCACGCTGCTGCCTCGAGGCGCTCGTAGCCTATTTTGCCTACTGTTTCTTTTTGAGCGAGATCATTAAGCTGAGCGGAGACAACCTTGGGCTTAAGTACCCGTCGTCTTTAACCCCCGCCAGCGGCATCACCGTCATCGACGGCATCAAGACGCTCGACACCGGCATTATCGGCCCGCTGGCGGTGTCGGCAACCGTCGTCGCGATCCATGACCGCTTCTACGATGCCAAGGTTCCCGATTGGCTCGGCACCTTCTCGGGTTCCTCGCTGGTCTACCTCATCAGCTTTTTTGCCGTGTTTGCCCTTGCCGCCATCTCGGCCGCCATCGTGCCTTTCGCATACGCTGTGACCGAAACGCTGCGCCACGCACTTGCGGGCGTCGGCCCCTTCGGCGTGGGCATCTTTGTGTTTTTGGAGCGAGCGCTCGAGCCCATGGGGCTGCACCATCTGCTCTATATGCCCATCTATTACGACAATCTGGTCATTCACGACGGTATTTACGCCACGTGGACCAACCTGCTCCCCATTCTCTCCCATAGCACGCGCCCTTTAAATGAACTTGCGCCCTGGGCAGGTTTTACCGCCACCGGCTGGGGCAAGCTCTTTGGCCTTCCCGCCATCGCGGCAGCATTCTATTTCACCGCCAAACCCGAACGCCGCGCCGGCCTTAAGGTCATCCTTTTGCCCGCCATCGTCGCCTCGGTGGTCTGCGGCGTCACCGAGCCGCTCGAGTTTCTCTTTATGTTCACCTATCCCGGACTCTTTTTGCTCTACGCCGTCCTGTCCTCCTGCCTTGCCATGACCATGAACTTCTTTGGCATCGTCGGCATCTTCTCGGGCGGTCTCATGGAAATGACGGCCTTCAACTTCATCCCACTCATGCGAATGCATGCCGGCTCCTACCTTTTGGCGCTCGGTATCGGTCTGATGTTTAGCCTCATCTTTTTTGTTAGTTTTCGAGCACTCATCTTGGTCTATGACCTTAAGACGCCGGGCCGCGAGGATCATGTCTCCAATCGCGCGGCAATCGATCGTTTAACGGGAAGCGGCTTTGCCAAAGAGCAATCTCCCAATGGCGAGGTCAGTATTCAATCCGATCAAGATCACGTCCTCGCTGAGCGGGTAATTCAGCTTTTAGGTGGCGTTGGCAATATCGTGGGCGCAACCAACTGCGCCACGCGCCTGCGCGTCGAGGTCGCAGACCCTTCCATCGTTGCAGATAACGCGTCGTTTGTCGCGGTGGGCGCCAAGGGCCTCATCATTACGGGCAAGACCGCCCAGGTGATTATCGGCATCTCCGTTCCCCGCGTTAAAGAGCATTTTGACCAGATCATGGGCCTCGAGCCGGGATTTGTGCCCACCACCTCGGCCTCCCCTGCCGCCAGCGCAGCCCATAAGCGCGGCGATATCTGCTTCTTCGATATCGACGGAACACTCGCCTGGCAAGACCCTCGAGTGGCACAAGAGCTTCCCGAGAGCGAGCGAGACCTCTCCCCCTATCCCAATGAAGCGGTCTCGCAAGCCATCCGTAATTTTGTCGCCAAGGGCAATATGGCGTTTATCTGCACAGGGCGCACGCTGAGCTGCATCCATCCAAAGCTGCTCGAGCTGCCTTGGACCGGCATCGTCTGCCTCGCGGGTGGCTATGTCGAACTTGAGGGACACGTGATTCGCGATTTGGCGATGACGCCCGGCATGCTGCAGCGCCTTGCTCCCATTCTTGAGCAATCGGACGAAGTGATTCGTTTTGAGGGACTCAATGGCGTCGTTCGCATGAGTGCCGATGCGCCCGACGCCCCCGGATACGCCCGCACCGTGGGCGATGCAATTACGCAGCTGCAACATTACAGCGCCTACAAGATCTTAATGTCCACGTCGCTTGCCAACCGCATCGCTCAGGATCAAGCGTTTGAGCCGCTGCTCTGCTTTAACGAGCTCGAGCTCGAAGTGACCGAGATTTCGCCTCGCGAATGCACCAAGCGCGAGGGTATCCAGTCCGTACTCGACGCTCTCGACCCCAACCATGGAACGGTGTATGGCATCGGTGATGCCAGCAATGACATCTCGCTGATGAACGCCGTCGACGTCGGCATCGCCATGGGCAATGCACCGGACTATCTCAAAAAGCGCGCGGACTACATCACCGACTCGGTCGACAAAGATGGCGTCGTCAAGGCGCTCGAGCACTTTGGACTGGTCTAACTACGAAACTCGTCCGACATGCGCCGTTGCCTTAAATCCCCAAACCTGCCACGCAGGCAGGCACAATGTGGCAATATGTTGCCTGCACACTACATCGATGCAACCTAAGAAAGAATGCGAGAACCCGTGTCCAGTCCGTTTACCTGCTTTTTAGCCCAGCACTTTGACCAGATTAATGCCTATCTGGCCACGTTCTTTGACGGACAGGCGACCTCTGCCGATATCGAACGCTACCTGTACGCGCCGCTCTCGGCTTTTACGGCCAACGCCGGCAAGCGCCACCGCCCGCTTATCTGCATGCTCGCCGCAACCGCAGTGGGCGGTAGCTTTGAGAGCGCCCGCAGCGCCGCGGCAGCTATCGAGCATTTCCAGTCGGGTGCGCTCATCCACGACGACATCGCCGACAACGGACAGCTTCGTCGAGGCAAGCCCTGCATGCACCTTACCGAGGGCACGGGGCTCGCCATCAATTGTGGCGACCTGGCGCTCACCATGGTCACCAAGACGGTTCTCGACGATCCCACGCTCGAGTCCGACGTGAAGCTGCGTGTGCTCCACGAGCTTACCGAGATGATCGTCCGCACCATCGAGGGTCAAGCGCTTGACCTGGGTTGGGTCCGTGACGAGCGCTTTGATATCTCGGTTGATGACTACCTGGACATGGCGACGCACAAGACCGCGTATTACAGCGGAGCCACGCCGCTTGCCGCCGGAGCCATTATCGGCGGCGGCAGCGAAGAGCAGGTCGAGGCGCTACGCGCCTTTGGCCTGCACACCGGCCTTGCCTTTCAGATTCAGGACGACCTGCTCAACTTGGTCGGCACCAAAGAGGCCGCCAACAAGGACTTCCGCACCGACATCACCGAGGGCAAACGCACGCTCGTTGCCGTGCACGCCCTGTCTGATGAGCGCCATCACGACGAGGTCGAGGCAATCCTTTCCTCGGGCACCGAGGACCCCACGCAGCTCGCGCGCGCCGTGGAGATCTTCCAGCAGACCGGCTCCATCGAATATGCTCACGCCTACGCGCTGGACCTGACCGCAAAAGCCAAGGCTGCCATCGAGAACGTTGAGCTTGACCCGCACGCACGCGAACTGTTCCTCTCCATGGCAGATTTCTTTGTGGAGCGCCTCAACTAGCGGGGGTCACAAAACCTGTGGGCAGCGCGTTTGGGTACAAGTTGCTACACTGTTGAGTGCATGTTTATGCATTGTCTCGCGTTGTCTATCCGACACGCGCTCAAAATAGTACGAATCGTACGCCGAAAGGGGTTCGTTCATGGAACCTATTACCACGGGCATGCAGGGAGCAGCCGTCGAGGATGTTCAGTCCCGCCTTCTGCAGCTCGGTTACGCCATCGATGCCGACGAGGTCGCCGACAAGCGCTTTGGCACCACCACCGAGCAGGCCGTTGGCACGTTTAGGCTCGATAGCGGCCTTGCGGCCGGTTATGCCGTCGATATCCCCTGTTGGAGCGCCCTGGTCGACGCCTCGTATAAGCTGGGCGACCGCACTCTGTATCTGCGCATGCCCAATTTCCATGGCGCCGATGTGCAGGCCCTGCAGCGCGCTCTCAACGTTTTGGGCTTTGCCTGTGGCGAAGACGACGGCTACTTTGGTCCGCATACCGAGGCCGCCCTGCAGCAGTTCCAGGAAAATGTCGGCCTGTTTGCCGACGGCATGGCCTTCCAGGACACCTACGCCTACATCAACCGCCTGCACCATGTGTGGGAGGGCAAGCCCTCGGTCACCGAAGCCGAGTCTCGCATCGGTTTTGCGCGCGCCGCCAACGTGCTCGAGCGTTTCCAGATTGCCGTCATCGGCGAGGACCCTATCGCGCGCAGCGTAGCATCGCGCATGTGGAACATCGCCACGGCGACGACCGACAGCAGCGGCATGATGCTTTGCGATTCCGAGGTTCCGACCGATGTCGACCTGGTGCTCGAGATTGCAAGCGACGAGTTGCCTGCAGACGCCGCCCCGCGCGCCACGATCGCCCTCGCCGAGTGCCACAACCTGGCCCAGCGCATCCGTACCGCCAATGTCGCCGCGCAGCAGAAGCCGGCTCGCATTCGCATTGAGCTCACGGGCATGACGCGCTACAACGGCACCTTCACGGCCAGCGACGCGCAGACGCTCGCCGTACGCCTACTCGACGGCGTTTGCGATGCCCTCGCAGATTAGGTAAACTAGACGAGTTGCTTTTGGGCAACACCACACATTGGGACGTAGTTCAACGGTAGAACTCCGGTTTTTGGTGCCGGCTGTTGGGGGTTCGAATCCCTCCGTCCCAGCCATTAAAACTGAGCGCCCTAAGCCCATAACGGCCCAGGGCGCTTTCTTGTGGGCAAGCGGAGGAATTCGAACCCGCAAGGGTGCGGAGCTGAGGAAACGCGAAGCGTTTTCCAGCGCAGCACGCAAGGAGCGAAGCGACGCAGCGGGGCGCGGCCGCCGACCAGGCGGACGCGGAATCCCTCCGTCCCACACCAGCCAAGAGCCCCTCACGTCAAGCAAATCGAGCCAACGCCGCCAAGCGGAGGAATCCGAACCCGCAAGGATGCGGAGCGACGCAGCGGGGCGCGGCCGCCGCAGGCAGACGCGGTGTCAGCACTTGGGGACGCTCCTAAGTGCCGACATTATAGGAACGTCCCCAAGTGCCGGCTCGGGACTATTTTCGAGGACCCTCCAAAGGACTGTGGCCAAAAAACGGCAAATATGAGTACTGTTACCGTTGTAGCTACATTATTTCCGTTAATAAAAGAAGATCTTAATGAGACTTATTCGCATCAAGGTCTTCCTTTAATGAACACTTGAGGAGATACGGCAGCTTATCTGCTCGATCGACACGTCAAATCACCTTAAATGTGGTCAAAATTACTGCTACTAAAAGAGTATCAGTACTCATATTTGATGTTTTTTGGCCACGGCTCTTTATAGACACCCTGCACAGCGACGGTGGTAGATTTCGGAACGTGTCCGTCAGCCCCGTTCCGAAAAGCGAGCCGCGTGCAACGGCCAAGCCACGACAGCCTCCGGGAGAGCGGGGACACCGGCTTAGGTTTATCGCGAGTTCCGCACGAACAGGAGGCCACTTAATGTGGCCTCCGTCGTGAGCAGGACTGTAGAGCAGGAAACCTAAGCCGGTGTCCCCGCTCTCCCGGGGCCGGCGGAATTTAGTTGTTCAGCATGCGGTCGAAGCTTCCCGAGTCGCCATCCCGATAGTCGGCGGTCATCAGAATCTCCTGCGGAATGCGCCCGCCCTCGCGCAGCACATTGCGGAACTGCACGCGCGTGACCATGGGCAGATCCTTGATCGTCGCCGCCAAGTTCTGCGGCACGCCCTGGTTGGCAGCCGCGGGCTCGCACTCGCCGCCGGCCTTCACGCGACGCTTATGCTCGGCGAGCATGGCGCGGTACATGCCGGCATGCAGGCGAATCTCAACCACATTGGCATTGCGAGCCTGCTCGACGATGCGCGCGCCCTCGCGGTCGATATCGCCCACGTAGTAGACGTAGTTAAAGCGATAGCCGATCTCAGCCAGATAATCGTCCAGGGCATGCGAGACGCTCGCCTTGCATCCGCCGCCAAAAATCACGCCGCCCACCTTGATGCCAAAGAGCTTAGCGTGCTTGCGGCCGCGCAGGAGCTTGACGATCTCGTCATAGGTGTCCAGGTTCTCGACCATAATGAACGGCTTATCGGCACCCAGCGTAAAGAAACCCGTAAAGTGCACGGGGCGGTTGGGGGCGACCTTAATCGCCTGCATGCTGATGCCCTTTTCGGTCATACGCCGAATTAGACGCTCACCGTGCTTGCCGTCAAAAGCCTTCTCGTCGTTAAAAATCTGGTAGGCACGCTGGCGGCGCGAGGCAACCGGCGTATCGGCACCTCGGTTTTGCTCGATCCAAGCCTGGATGATTGCGATTTCCTCGGCAATCTTGCGGTTGGACATCTCGTTGTGCTGAGTGCGCTGCGGAGCCTTTTTGCCGTCCTTGCCCTCGACCTTTACGATCTGTGTCTGCTGCTCCTTGATCTTAGAGAGCGCCGTAGGCGTAGGAACAACTTTGAGCAGCTGCCTGCCTAAAACGCGGGCAAGGGCAAACGCCGATACCTCGCCGTGGACGGCCGGCTCGGGCTGCTGGGCAGCAGTACCTGCTGCGGAAGACTCCGGCTTCTTCTGAGACTTGCGTTTAGAATCGCCTTGGGAATTGCGCTCGCGCTTCGGCATAGACGCCTGCTTCTGCGGACGATCGGACTTGCTCTCCTTCGCCGGCTGGCGCTTAGGCTGCCCCGAAGAAACCTCGGCCTTCGCATCCTCGTCCTGCGGCGTGGTCCTCTCGGCTGCAGTCTCGGCATGGGAACTGCGGCCCCCACGATGGCGACGGCGGCGAGGCTTGCTCGACGCGCCCCGCTCCGTCTGCTCATCAGTAGGCTGCTGGCCCTTGGCCTCGGCATCAGCCTCAAGCTGCGGCTCAACAGGCTTTTGCTCGCGAGCCGCCGGCTCAACGGCCTTCTCGTCCTGGGTGGTCGAAACCGACTCGCCCTTCTCCTGACGCTTTACGGGATACGCGCGTCCCGCAAAACCGCGGCCGGGACGACACGAACCCGGAGCCTTCTTGGCAGACTCCTCAACATCGTCTGCAACCTCAGAAGACTCTTCGACCTCACGCGCGGCACCCTGCTGTGCAGCCTTAAAGTGAGCACCGCGGCGGCGCTTGGGCTCTTGGGCCTCCACGGGCTTTTGCTCCTTCGTGGGCTTCTGCGACTCGGCAGCAACCTCGGCCTCAACAGCCTCGGCATCCGTCTCGCCCTTTCGAGCAACGGCGCGACGGAAGCGCTCCTGCTGGGCGCGGCGCTGTGCATCGCGCTTGCCGCCCCCGCCAAAACCGCCGCGTCCTGCCTTGGCCGTAAAGGCACGCACAACGTTCTCATCGAGCAACTCATCGGTATCGACATGCTCACGCGGAGCAACTTCTTCCACAGCAGGCACGTCAGCGGAATCCTCGACGACAAAATCTTCGACGGACTCGGCAGGTTGCTCCTGGGCATCGCGGATCTCGGCATTGATGGTATAGAACGCCGGGCGCCCGTTAATGCCACTACCCTCGATCTTGGTCACGATATTTGCCGCGATAAGCTCATCGCGCATCGCCTTGGTGTCGCACTCCTTATCGACGGAGCGGAAAATCTGCGCCAGCGCACTCGACTTAATCTTGAGCGCCTTGCGGCAAAGCAGGTCGTAGGCAACCAGCTTGGCACGCTCGGCAGAAAGCGATGTCTGGCTGCTCAGACGCTCAGCCAGGGCATCGACATTGTTTTGATTATCGGAATATACCGTCTTGGCCACGGGGCCCCTTTCATATGCACACATATACGTCCATATGGTACAACGCACGAGCCTATCCACGCAAAACATCTGCGAGAACGCCCTTGCACCACCTGTTCTCACAAGAAAAAAGACCGGGTCCGCTTGATTGCGGACCCGGTCTTTCCGAGTCAAATAGACGGGAGATTCAACCCGTCCGACCGACTAGGCCTTGGCGGCCTCGGCGTCGGCAGGAGCTTCAGCGGCAGCGGCGCGACCGTACTCGGCCTTGCCCATCTCGGACCACTCGGGCTCCTCATCAGGCATGGAGCCAGCCTCCTTGCCGAAGAACTCCTTGAGGCAGTTGACGGCGACGATGAGGCCCAGGACCATCAGCAGAACGGCAAAGACGAGCTGCAGGCCCTTGGTGGCGGCGACGGAGACGGCGGCCGTGGTGGCGGTAGCCGGGATGGTACCGAAGAAACCGTAGGCCTGGACGGCGGTCATGCAGCCCATGGCGCTCTGGACCAGCGAGGTGAAGGTGCAGCAGAGCAGGAAGGCGACGGGCACGTAGAGCATCCAGCCCTTGCGACCGGTGCACTTGCAGAACACGGCGAGGGTGATCATGGTCATACCGCCGAGCAGCTGGTTGGAAGCACCAAAGAGCGGCCAGATGTTGGCATAGCCACCAAAAGCGAGGGCGAGACCGGGAAGCAGGGTAACGACCGTGGCGAACCAGGGGTTGCCGAGGACCTTCATATAGCCGGCCTTGGACTCGATGGCCAGAGCATCGTTGGTCTGGGCAAAGAACTCGGAGAACGAGGTGCGGGCGATGCGGGCGACGGCGTCGAGCGAGGTCAGGGCCAGAGCGGAGACGTTCATAGTCATGAAGACGGTAGCGAGCGTGCCGTCAACACCGAAGGCCTGCATACCGCGGGAGATGCCAGCGGCGAAGATCTGGAACGGGGTGGAAGCGACACCAGCGTTGAGGGCGCCGGTACCGGCGGTGTTCATATCGGAGAACATGATGCCGGCGACGATGATGGCAAGGATGCCGACGAAGGACTCGACGATCATTGCGCCGTAACCGACCTTGACGGCGTCCTGCTCCTTCTCGACCTGCTTAGAAGAGGTGCCGGAAGAAACGAGGCTGTGGAAACCGGAGAGAGCACCGCAAGCGACGGAGACGAACAGGACCGGGAACATCATGCCGGAGGCAGTGGAGAAGCCGGTGAAGACCGGAGCGGTGATGGTGGCCTGACCGTTGACGCCCAGGACGACGATGCCGAGGACAGCGCAAACGATCATGACGATCATCATGATGGAAGTGAGGTAGTCACGCGGGGTCTTGAGCATCTGGATGGGCATAGCGCCAGCGAAGACCAGGTAGACCATGACGACGGCGAACCACTGGAACTTATCCAGGTAGACCGGGAACTGCATACCGACGGCAAACATGAGAACCATGAGGACCACGCCGGTGACGAACTCGGTAGCACCGGTGAGGTTGAACTTCTTCTGGGCCCAACCAAAGGCGATAGCGACGAAGGTGAACAGGATGGAGATGGTACCAGCGCAGCCGGCGGCATAGGACTTGGTGAAGTCGATGGCACCGGTAGCAGCACCAGAAGCGTCAACGGCCGGGGTGAACATGAACGTCTTGCAGACCATGTCGGTGAAGGCGGCGATGACGATGATGCAGAACAGCCAGCAGAACAGCAGGAACAGGCGACGGCCGGTCTTGCCGATGTACTTCTCGATGAGCTGAGCGAGCGACTTGCCGTTGTTCTTCATCGAAGCGTACAGAGCACCAAAGTCGTGGACGGCGCCAAAGAAGATGCCGCCGACGAGGACCCAGAGCACGACGGGCAGCCAGCCAAAGGCCATGGCGACGATCGTACCCGTGACAGGGCCAGCACCGCAGATCGAGCTGAACTGGTGCGAGAACGCGGTAAAGGCGGAGACGGGCGAGAAGCTCTTGCCGTCCTTCATGCGCTTGGCCGGCGTGAGGGCCTCTTTGTCAACGCCCCACTTGTTGGCCAGCCAGCGGCCGTAGCCCAGATAGCCGCAGGCGAGCACCGCCGCGGCCACAACCATGAGCAAAACTCCGTTCATTACATTTCCTCCTCTAAAAAGAACTTCCTAGACATAAAAAATGAGGGCCGTCGGTTGCGCTCGACGGCCCTCATCTTCATCAGCCGCCCGTTATCGTACGGGCTAGCTGTATGTGCTAACCCGCATCAGATAATTACTACGCTGATAATGTTTAGCTGATGCGTGAACATGTCTAAAAAATCCTCTTCAATCATGATGCGAACGATCCGTGCGTGTTCACATCCCCCAGTGGATGAAAAGGAGTATGAAACTTTAGTTACCTAAAGTCAACGCAAATATGTAATGAATTTTCAACTTTTTTGAATTTCTCGGTATAAAACGCCACTGACCTCGGACTTTACCGAACGACAGTTTTTGCTTAAGAGATGCCCCTGAGAGCCGCGGGAGCCGGGCGGCGCATTTGAACTTTCCTGCTCTACAGTCCTGCGCAAGACGGAAAGCACATTAAGTGCTTTCCTTTGCGTGCGGAACTCGCGATAAAGTTCATATGCGCCGCCCGGCTCCCGCGGCTCTCAGGGATTCCCATCCCAAATGTGCGGAGCAAAGCTCCGCACGCCAACTTTTTCTTTCAGCTAAAGAACGCCGGAAATTCGACACTGGCTTGTTAACCTTGCTGGACGTTGTCGACGCCAAACCAGCTCAGAAGCTACATCAATACAGAAAGGTCCCCGGCCGGAGGGGCCGGATATAAGGTTTATCGCGAGTTCCGCACGCAAAGAAGGCCACTTAATGTGGCCTTCGTCTTGCGCAGGACTGTAGAGCAGGAAACCTTATATCCGGCCCCTCCGTCCGGGGACCGCGCCGTACCAGCTACAGCGTCATGTTTGGATCGGCGTCGACGTCGAACGGCGAGATTTCACCTCGGTCGAATTTACGGCGAGCGACCTCCGCGATCATGGCTGCGTTATCGGTACAGGCAGACAAAGGTGGCACCGTTACGCGGATCCCCTGACGCCCAAGCTTCTTAATCATCATCTCGCGCAGATGCGGGTTGGCCGAGACGCCGCCGCCGATGCAGTATTCCTTGCATCCGGTGGCATGCAGGGCGTTTTTGGCCTTCTTGTACTGCACGTCAAAGACAGCTGCCTCAAACGAAGCCGCCAGATCGGGCAGGTGAATCGTGCGCCCGGCTTTGGTCTCCTGTTCAATGTAGAGCGTCACGGCCGTTTTAAGACCCGAAAGCGAGAAACGATAGTCTCCCCTGCTGTTAAGCGCGCGAGGAAAATCGATCGCGCGGGGGTTGCCCGTCTCGGCCAGCTTGGAGATGATGGGGCCACCGGGATAGCCCAGACCCAACGCCTTGGCTACCTTGTCGAAGGCCTCGCCCACAGCATCGTCGAGTGTCTCACCAAGTACCTCGTAGTCGCCCCATGCCTTCACGTGCACGAGCATGGTATGACCGCCCGAGACGAGCGTGAAGATAAACGGCGGCCTGAGATCGGGCTGCGCCAGCAGGTTGGCGAACAGATGGCCCTCCAGATGGTTGACGCACACGAGCGGCTTGCCGGCGGCATAGGCAAAGCCCTTGGCGAAGGCGACGCCCACTACCAGAGCACCCACCAGGCCCGGACCCTGTGTCACGCCAACAGCGGCGAGTTCGCTCGGCGCGATGGCTCCACCCTCAAGACCAAGCGATGCTGCGGCATCCTCGAGCGCCGCATCCACGACACTCACAATCACCTCAACGTGTTTGCGCGAGGCGATCTCGGGCACCACGCCGCCAAAGCGGGCGTGAAAATCAATCTGTGTCGACACCTGGTTGGCCAGCATATTGCCATCCGCATCGATAATCGCCACGGCCGTCTCGTCGCAGGAGCTCTCGATAGCGAGCACTAGGCGGCGGCGCTCAATTTCGGCACGCTCCCCCTCGGAGCGCCCAGGCGCAGGCAGCGGCCATACGCGCTGCTCTGCCGCCGTCGGCTCGGGCGAAGCATTGTCGACCGGAAGCACCAGGGGCAGCGGAGCCGTCATGACGATGGCGTCCTTGCCGGCACCATAGTAGCCGCGGCGACGGCCAGCCTCGGTAAAGCCCAGAGCGTTATAAAGCGCGGTCGCTCCCTCGTTACCGTCCTCGACCTCGAGCGAAGCCGTAGTGCAGCCGAGCATCTGGGCATCATAGCTCACATGCGACAGCAGCTTGCGGGCAATGCCCTCACGGCGATGTGCCGGGTCGACGGCGACATCCAGAATCTGCACATCACCGTCCACGACCATACCGCCGGCAAGGCCCAGCAGCTTGCCGTCGTCGTGTGCCACCCACCAACTACGCGGCGCAGCGACGTCCTCGCCCAGTTCGGACAGGAACATGCCCGGCGTCCACGCCTTGTGTCCGGCACCTTCAAAGCAGGCAGCCTCTAGCGCGCTCGCGCCCTCGGCATCCGCCGCGCCCATGGGACGGAACTGCAGATGACGACCGGCGAGCTCATCGGCAACGCCCGTAATTTCGCTCTGTGCACTCTCAGCAAGACCAAGACGCTTGCGCTCGTTTTCCTCGGCATCCGAAAGGCGCGTGTAAATCGGCAGGACGCGAGCCGGATCGCCGTCACCCGCAGCGTGCGCGAGCAGCAAGCCCTCGCCCGAAGGCCACCACAGGTCGCGCTCCACGCAGCGGACGGTCTCGTCCTCACCCAGCAGCTTGCCATAGCGCACGAGACCGTCACCGGTCAGCTGAACCTGGTCCCAGTCCGCTGCTCGGCGCCACTCATCGAGCGCCACGGCGGCCTTGACCACGTGTTCGCGCTCAAATTGACGCTCGGGGCCCTCATCGACCAGCATATACAGCGCCGGATATACCTCACCGCGCATAGCATCGGCCAAGATACCAAGCTTGCCGCGCACGCCAGCCTTCCACGCCGTCCAAGCGCAAGCATCGAGCGTCGACACGCCCAGCAGCGGAACATTGGCACCACGCGCGAGGCCCTTGGCAGTGGAGATGCCGATGCGCACACCCGTAAACGACCCCGGGCCGCGGCCGACCACGTAGCAACCAACATCGCTGCGATCCAGACCGGCTTGAGCCAGCACGCCATCAACGGTATTCACGAGCTCAACGTTGGCGTGACGGCGACACATGTGGTCGCCACTCACGAGCTTCGTCTCGCCCGTCTGCCCATCAATCCATCTTGCCGCGCAGGCAAGCATGTCGGTCGAGGTATCGAGCGCCACCACCAGCGCGTTGTCGTTATGCAAGCTCATCTTGTACAGCCTTATCAATCAAATGGGAAAGCTCCATTGCGCGGTCACCGTGCGCCTCGAGCGTTATCGTTCGCACGTCGCTGTCGCCCTCATCACGCCTGAGCGTCACCGAAAGATACTCATCCGTCAGCTCGTCCTGGAATTGTTCGCCCCATTCCAGCAGGCAAGCACCCTCATAGCCCAGCACATCGAAAATGCCCGTATCCTCGAGCTCGTAGGCATGCTCCAGGCGGTATAGATCAAAGTGAAACAGCGGAATACGACCTTGATCGTGAACGGCCATGAGCGCAAACGTAGGGCTCGTAACCATATGCCCATCGCCCAGCCCGCGCGAGACGCCCTTGGTAAAGTGAGTTTTGCCCACTCCCAGGCCACCGGTCAGGATGAGCACATCGCCGTCCTCAAGGCACGGTGCAATTAGCTCGCCAAAGTACTCCGTATCGGCAGCACTAGCCGTTTTGTAAGTGCCTACCCCCAGGCGCTCCAGGGACATATACGCTCCTTATTATTCCGAGGCGTCCTCTGGCGCGGGATGTCGCTCCAGATAGTCGCCCAGCATCTTAAAGTCTTCCTCCAGCAGCTCCTGCCATGCCGGATTGCGCAGCGCTGCTGCCGGATGGAAAGTGGGCATTACTACAAAATGCCCCATCTGGTGGAACCTGCCGCGCAGCTTAGTAATGCCAATCTCGGTCTTAAGCACAAAGTGCGTCGCGGGGTTGCCGAGTGTCACGATAATATCGGGCCAGATGCTTCGAATCTGCTCACGCAAAAACGGCGAACAAGCCAGCACTTCCTCGGGACGCGGATTGCGGTTTCCCGGCGGGCGGCACTTAAGCACGTTGGCAATGTAGACGTCTTCGCGTTTGAGCCCCGCCAGCGACAAAATGCCGTTGAGGTCCTCGCCTGCCGCCCCCACAAAGGGCTCGCCCTGCAAATCCTCATTGCGGCCCGGCGCCTCGCCAATAAACATCACGCGGGCGCTGGGGCTTCCCACGCCAAACACGATATTGTGGCGCGACTGGTAAAGCTGGCAAAGGTGACAATCGCCCAGAACGGCCTCGATCTCCTCGAGTGCGACCTCACGCGGCGCCTGATGGCTATGGCCGGGGATGTGCATGACGCCCATAGCGGCTCCTACACGTAGACCTTGTCGAGACGCATGCCAAAGCCGCAGGCGACCTCGTAGTTAATCGTTCCGCGCAGTCGGGCCATCTCGTCCATAGTGATCTCGGCGTCGCCATCGCGGCCGACAATGATCATCTCGTCACCATACTCGGCCTCGGGAATCTCGTGTGCCGGGTTGGACTGAATGGCGACCATAAACTGGTCCATGCAGATATTGCCAACCTGATGCACGCGCTCGCCGCGATACAGCACATCCATACGATTGGAAAGCGTACGCGATAGGCCATCGGCATAACCGATCGGCAGCGTGCAGATCTGAACGCGCGTACGCGGTACGCGGTAGGTAAAACCGTAGCCCACGCCCTCGCCCATCGCAGGGTGTGCCACGCGCGTCACGCGCGCATGGACGCTCATAACGGGATCAAGCTGCATCACGCGGCCACTCAGCTCGCACGGCTGCATGCCATACAAGCCGACGCCGGCGCGAATCATATCAAAATGCATCGAGGGGTCGAGCATCGAGGACGGCGTGTTGGCGCAGTGCACGATACCGCACTCAAAGCCCGCATCCTTAATGGCCTGAACGGCCTCGGTAAAGCGCTGACACTGCAGTTTGTAGTCCCAGCCCGAAGGTTCATCGGCCGTGGCGAAGTGAGTAAATACGCCGTCGCACTGAATACCGCGATGGAAATTAATACCGCGGACAAAGTCGAGCACCTGCGTGTAATGTACGCCAATGCGGTTCATGCCCGTCTCGATGGCGAGATGATACTTGCCCACCTTGCCCGCCGCGACGGCACATTCGCCATACGCAAGAGCAAAGTCAGACGTATAGACCGAGGGCATGATATCAAACTCGAGCAACGTCGGAATAGCCTCGATAGGCGGCTCGCTTAGGATGAGGACGGGTTTCGTAATCCCGCCCTGTCGGAGCTCAACGCCCTCGTTAACCGTCGCCACGGCAAACATGTCGGCACCGGCCGAATACATGATCTTGGCGCACTCAACAGCTCCATGACCATAAGCATCGGCCTTGACCACGCAGCACAGGCGCTGACGCGGATTCAGCAAGTTCTTATAGGCCCTCGTGTTGCGACGGAGCGCCCCGCGGTCGATCTCGACCCAGGACCAGCGCGTCAAATCGGCTTTATTCATGATTAGTCATCCGACCCTTCGTCCATGATTCCCAGATCTTCGAGCGCATCCTTTGCCGCCAGTTCCATGGCAGGACCGATCAAGTCGATAAGATCGGTCGCGATGACGCTCTTCTCACCATACTCCGTCGCCGCGGCAAAACCGGCGTAGCTGTGAAGTGCGACGGCGTACGAATACAGCAACTCCCAACGATCCATCTCGTCGCGCATGGTGGCAAGCGTGCCGGCCAAAATACCCGCGAGAACATCACCCGAACCGGCAGTTGCCAGAGAAGCCGGACCCGAGAGCGGCAGCAGCACACGCTCAACGCCACAGATAGCCGTCGTCGGCCCCTTGGCAATGACCACCAGATTGTCGGAGCCTGCAGCCCAGACAACCTTCTGCGCGGCCGCAATCGCGGTACCGAGGTCGTTCACCTCGTCACCGGCAACCAGACGCGAAAGCTCACGATAGTGCGGTGTCATAACCAACGGCTGCTCGCGACGATACATCTCGGGGTTACTATCAATACCGTCAATGGCAATCTTAGCAAGGCAGTTGAGTGCATCGGCGTCCAAAATTAGCGGTACATCAAGCTCGAGCAAGCCCGAAACCACCTGCATAGCGCCGGCAGACGTCGTCATACCGGGGCCGCACAGCACGCAGCTGTACTTCTTTGCGATCTCGCACACCGTCATGCGCGCAGCGGCGCCAAAGGAGCCGCGGGAATCAGACGGAATAGCAAAGACCGGAATCGAAGGAAGTGCCATGCGAATGAGATTGGCGCAGGCGTCAGGAGCCGCGACTGCCACGTAACCAGCACCCGCGCGAGCTGCAGACTTGGCCGCCATAATGGCAGCACCAGGATATTGCGCTGATCCGGCGACAATAAGCACGGAGCCACGGGAATACTTATCGATATTCGATGGTAGCGGAGCAAAGTAATCAACTAAGTCACCGGGCTCGACAATCTCGGCGGCGTGGTCGACATCATCGATGACCTCGTCAAGACGGTCGTAAAGATTGCCGCAGATCAAATCGCCGGCATACTCAGGACCATCAGCGCTATACAGACCAATCTTGGGCGCAATCATCGTCACCGTGCGCTCGGCACGAATGCAGTCGTCATCAACAACGCCCGTCTCGGCATTCAGGCCCGAGGGGACATCAATGGATACGACACAATCGGCGCATTCATTGACCGTAGGAATCCAAATGGAGAACGGCGCACGCAGATTCCCGTGGAAACCGGTACCAAAAATGGCATCGACAACAACATCGGCCTTATCGATCAAAACCTCGAGTTCGTCACGCGAGGGACCGACGCAAACGTGCACATCGCGGCCGGCAGTTCGACGAGCAACATGACGTGCCAGAGCAGCAGGAATCTCATCCGGCTCAACCGGAGAAACGATATCCACGTCCACACCCTTGTGGCTCAGGATATCGGCGGCAACCCAACCGTCGCCGCCATTATTACCAAAACCGACCAGAACGAGAACCCGATCGGGATTGAGCTTCAAGACCTCGTTGGCGGCAAACTCACCCGCTAGCTCCATAAGCTCGGCCTTCGAAGTCCCTTCGCGTTCGATGATATCCTCGAGACGAACGACTTCTTCGGTACTCAAAACCGGTTTCATCTATGCTCCTAGCGTATCTTGCGAAGCATCGCCCAGGTGCTCCGTCAATGCTGAATTCTGCAGCTGTTCAAGCTCATCTAAAACAGAGCGAGCCTCTTTAAATGTCTGCGCAACGCGTTTCTTGTTGCTCACTTTTTCTTCCTTAGGCTTAGGTCGAGCATCTTCGGTAATGGCGATGGCATTCGCAACGGCTAAGTCTCCTGTAAGCGTAATGGAAAGAGCGACCTCAACAACACCCAGCTCTTGAGCGATCTCGAGTGCACGGCCCGAAAGCAGCGCCTTCGGCTTGCCGAGTTTATCACGCGTTACCGAAACATCCTGGCGACCCACGCCTTGACTAAAACCCGTGCCAAGAGCTTTAAGCACCGCCTCGCGCGAAGCAAAGCGGCTCGCATAGTGAGCAGCGGGACGCGATGATGCATCGCAATACGCGCGCTCTTCTTCGGTAAACACACGCCGAGCAAACGACGGCGTCTTTTCAAGAATTGATTTCATACAGGAAATCTCGACGATATCAACGCCGATACCAGCTTCAGCCATGTTCACCTCCATATCGCACAGACTAAGTTATTGTAGCCCGTTCACAGAAGATGCGACAAACGAGGGTTATAAAACACAGCTACTATGTGAGACAAAACCCGTTAACGCAAAAAAGGGGGAGGCCGCGAGGCCTCCCCCTTCTTCAAGTCATCCGACGGCTCGGTGCCGTCCACCGGTCAGCGGCGCCCTGGCCTCCCACGGGCTGGCCCCGCAGTACTCTCGGCGCGATGGGGCTTAGCTTCCGGGTTCGGAACGGGACCGGGCGTGCCCCCCATGCTCTGGCCGCTGACCGGTGGGCGGCGCCCACCGTTACGGTGTCCTGGGTCTCATCTACGTGCCCTGGGGGCCGCATGGCGCATAGGGGAGATGACTCGGGGGCATCCTCGTGCCCGGACCGCGCGCATGAGCGCTGGGTCCCGCGGGCCGCGAGGTGCGGTTCCGGAAGAGCTCGGGCGATTAGTGCGGCTCGGCTGAGGACGTCGCCGTCCTTGCACCTGCCGTCTATCGACCAGGTAGTCTACCTGGGCCCTTACCGGAAGGAGAACTAATCCCTGGAACGGCTTCCCGCTTAGATGCCTTCAGCGGTTATCCGCGCCGCACGCGGCTACCCGGCCGTGCCGTTGGTCGACAACCGGTTCACCGGAGGTGCGTCCACCCCGGTCCTCTCGTACTGGGGGCAGCCTCCATCGATTCTCCTGCGCCCACGGAGGATAGGGACCGAACTGTCTCACGACGTTCTGAACCCAGCTCGCGTACCGCTTTAAACGGCGAACAGCCGTACCCTTGGGACCTGCTCCAGCCCCAGGATGCGATGAGCCGACATCGAGGTGCCAAACCTTGCCGTCGATGTGGACTCTTGGGCAAGATCAGCCTGTTATCCCCGGAGTACCTTTTATCCGTTGAGCGACGGCCCACCCACTCGGGGCCGCCGGATCACTAGAGCCTGCTTTCGCACCTGCTCGGCTTGTGGGCCTCGCAGTCAAGCCCGCTTGTACTCTTGCATTCAAAAGGACGGTTGCCGACCGTCCCGAGCGGACCTTCGCGCGCCTCCGTTACCCTTTAGGAGGCGACCGCCCCAGTCAAACTGCCCGCCTGGCACGGTCCCCGAGCCGGTTGACGGCCTCGGGTTAGGACGCCGGTCGCGCGAGGGCAGTATTCCAAGGGCGGCTCCCCGGGGGCTGGCGCCTCCGGATCTGTGCCTCCTGCCTATCCTCTACACGCGGGACCAGCGGCCAATGCCAAGCTGCAGTGAAGGTTCACGGGGTCTTTCCGTCCTTCCGCGGGTAAGTCGCATCTTCACGACCAGTGCAATTTCACCGGGTCCATGGTCGAGACAGCGCCCAAGTCGTTGCGCCTTTCGTGCAGGTCGGAACTTACCCGACAAGGAATTTCGCTACCTTAGGACCGTTATAGTTACGGCCGCCGTTTACCGGGGCTTGGCTTCGGGGCTTCGCCTTGCGGCTAACTCCTCCGCGTGACCTTCCGGCACCGGGCAGGCGTCAGACCCTATACGTCGCCTTGCGGCTTCTGCAGAGTCCTGTGTTTTTGGTAAACAGTCGCTTGGGCCTCTCCACTGCGGCCCGCCTCCGCTCCCGGAGCAAGTCCGTTCACGTACGCGCGGGCACCCCTTCTCCCGAAGTTACGGGGCCATTGTGCCGAGTTCCTTGACCATGGTTGACCCGATCGCCTCGGTATGTTCTACCCACCCACCTGTGTCGGTTTGCGGTACGGGCGCGCACGCGCCTGCCTAGGGGTTTTTCTAGGGACCTCGGGCTCACTCGCTTCGCTTGATCGCTTCGTCCGGAGCCTCGCCCTCGTGCGGACCGGATTTCCCTGGTCCGCGGGCCGCGCTCCATCACGGGGACGTCCAGAACCCCGCCGAGCCACCCCCATCCGTCGCCCCGTCGGTCGTAGCGCCGCGTGCGCGGTGCAGGAATGTCTGCCTGCTGCGCGTCGGCTACGCCTACCGGCCTCGCCTTAGCCCCCGACTGACCCTGGGAGGATTAGCCTTGCCCAGGAAACCTCGGGTTCACGGCGGACGAGTTACTCTCTCGTCTCTCGCTACTCATGCCAGCATTCTCACTCCCATGCGCTCCACCGCCGGTCGCCCGGCGGCTTCACCGCCCATGGGAAGCTCCCCTACCGATTCTGAAAATCAAAATCCCGCCGCTTCGGTGTCCAGCTTAGCCCCGTGTATTGTCGGCGCATGTCCACTCGACCAGTGAGCTGTTACGCACTCTTTGAATGGATGGCTGCTTCTAAGCCAACATCCTGGTTGTCTGGGCGGACGCACATCCTTTGCCACTCGGCTGGAACTTGGGGACCTTAGCGGGCGGTCCGGGCTGTTTCCCTCTCGAGCACACAGCTTAGCCCACATGCTCTGACTGCCGCGCTCTGGGCCGCCGGCATTCGGAGTTCGGTTGGATTCGGTAGGCGGCGAAGCCCCCTCGTCCATCCGGTGCTCTACCTCCGGCGGTGAACGCGCGACGCTAGCCCTAAAGCTATTTCGGGGAGAACGAGATATCTCCGGGTTTGATTGGCCTTTCACCCCTATCCGCAGGTCATCGCCGCCGTTTTCAACCGACGTGCGTTCGGCCCTCCACGGGGTCTTACCCCCGCTTCAGCCTGCCCACGGATAGCTCACCCGGCTTCGCGTCCGCGGCGCGGGACTCAAGTCGCCCTGTTAAGGCTCGCTTTCGCTCCGGCTCCCTTTCGGTTAACCTCGCCCCGCGCCAGCGACTCGCTGGCTCATTCTACAAAAGGCACGCCGTCACACCGTATAGGTGCTCCGACTGCTCGTGGGCGCACGGTTTCAGGTACTGTTTCACTCCCCTCCCGGGGTGCTTTTCACCTTTCCCTCACGGTACTGGTGCGCTATCGGTCACAGGGTAGTACTCAGGCTTGGATGGTGGTCCACCCAGGTTCGGACCGGGTTTCACGTGCCCGGCCCTACTCAGGGACCGCGTCGCGCCGTCCGGTCTGGGTTCGCGTACGGGGCTGTCACCCGCTGCGGCCGGCCCTCCCATGCCGTTCCGCTCCCCAGCCGGACCTGCGCCCGGGGGCGGCAGCCCCCGGATGCGCGGCCCTGCAACCCCGTCGGCGGAACCCCTGCCGGGTACGCCCGCTCGACGGTTTGGCCATCGGTCCCCTTTCGCTCGCCGCTACTCGGGGAGTCTCGAGATTGATTTCCTCTCCTCCGGGTACTTAGATGTTTCAGTTCCCCGGGTTGTCCTCCCCGCCCCTATGTGTTCGGGGTGGGGATAT
>NZ_JBBNGA010000006.1:0-142942 GCF_040095305.1 Collinsella sp. CLA-AA-H167 | reverse complement strand
GGCCTCCATAGCCTCTCCACCTGCGGAAACGAGGCGATAGCCAGGTGCCGGGGGCTATTTCCGCGTTGCGCTAGCTGCGGAAACGCGGGGTCCGTTCAGACTGTTGCGTTGAGATTGAAAATCAACCCAAACAGACTTTTTTGACCGTTTGCCCTACGGAATCAACCCGTTGGGGAAAATAGCTTGACGTTTGGACGCTTCTCGTGCTTCAAAAGCCGACTATTAAGCTACATCTGCATGAAAGGGTTCTGCATGAGCTCGCGTGCCATGGTGGTCGAATCGCCATGGCCGGTTAGGCAAACGGTATCGGGCGGAAGAAGCCGGGCGAGCTTGGAGAGCGAGCGCAGAATAGCCGCCCCATCTCCTCCAGAAAGATCGGTGCGGCCGTGCCCACCCGGAAACAGGGTGTCGCCCACAAAAGCAATGTTCCCCTGCTCGGTGGCAGCAAACAAGACGATCCCGCCCGGCGTATGCCCCGGCGTCTCGATCACCTGCAGGCAGATATCGCCCACCTCGATAGCATCGCCCTCGGCGAGCAGGCGCGTCGGCTCCCCGGGGTCGGGCGTCTCAATGCCCCACATAGCTCGCTGCTCCTCGATGTTCGCATGCGGCACCGTCACATCCTTAGCACACAGCTCATACTGGCAGCCCTCGCCAACGGTGGTTCGCACGCCGGCAACACCACCAACATGATCAGCATGGCCATGAGTGCATACGGCGCCAAGCACGCGTACGCCGGGATGCTCGGCTCGAATATGCTCCACCAAACGCTCGCCTTCCCATGCGGGGTCGATAATCACGCACTCATTGTCCGAAATAACAGCATAGCTATTGGTCTGAATGGGACCGTTTGCGAGCGTCTCAATCTCGACCGATCCCTTGGGAGTTAAATCCAAGGGCACAGCACTCATGTCCCTCTCCTCTCTATAGAACTCGAGGCATCAAACGATGCCTCGAGTGTAGCGAATATCGATAATGTGGCACGTTCGTCGCGACTAAACGCGGCGCTTGAGCTGGGCTCCACCCTCGCCGGGCATCAGGCGGCGAGCATCGTAGACCGAATCGACGCTGCTGATGGAAGCCAGCAGCGGATCCAGACCACTCGCGTCCGAGATCTCGACCATAAAGCGCAGGGTTGCAATACCCTCGCGGTTGGTCGACGTGGCGGCAGAAAGGATATTGCCGCCCGCATCGCCAATGGCAATGGTGACATCCTTGAGAAGGCCCATGCGGTCCAGGCACTCGACCACGATCTCGACCTGGAAGAGGGTGTCGGCAGCGCCGTCCCACTCCACTTCGATCATGCGCTCGGGATGCTCCATAAGACCCTTGACGTTGGGGCAATTGGCGCGATGCACCGAAACGCCACGACCGCGCGTGATGAAGCCGACGATGTCGTCGCCCGTCACCGGATTGCAGCAATGCGCCAGACGGACCAGCAGGCCGCTGTTGCTCTCGCCCTTGACGATAATGCCGTTGCTGGCGCTCTTGCCGCGCTTTTGCGGCTTGCGGTTGGAACCGCGGGCAGGCTGCTTGACGACCTCGGCAATAGCCTCGGCCTTGGAGAGCTGCTCCTCGGGCTTGGGGTCCAAGATTTGCTCGACCTTGTTACCCACAGCGCGAGGGGCAACCTTGCCGGCGCCGACGGCGGCAAACAGGTCCTCGAGCTGCTTGTAATTAAACTGCTCCGCCACGGCGTTGAGCGCACGCGTGGATCGCGGCGTAGAGATGCCATACCCGCGCTTGCGCAGGTCCTTGGCCAGTATATCGCGGCCGGCAGCAGCGTCATCGTCTTTGGTCGCGGCGGCGAAGTAACGGCGGATCTTTGACTTGGCCGAAGGTGTCTTGACGATCTTGAGCCAATCGCGCGACGGCTTGGAACTCTTGTTGGTCAGGATCTCGACACGATCGCCCGTCTTGATCTCGTGCGTGAGCGGGGCCACCGCACCGTTGATCTTAGCGCCGACGCAGTGGTTTCCCACCTCGGTGTGAACGGCGTAGGCAAAGTCGAGCGGCGTGGAGCCGGCACGAAGCGCCATGACCTCGCCCTTGGGCGTAAAGACGAAGATCTCCTGATCGAAGAGGTCGACCTTCAGCGAATGTAGGTATTCCTTGGCATCGGTGATCTCGTCAGACGCAGCCCAATCGAGCGAATGTTTGAGCCAGTTAATCTGGTCGTCCAGACGCTGGGCATCATTGGTCTTAGACGCAGACGATCCGCCCGATTTCTTATACAGCCAGTGGGCGGCAATGCCGTACTCGGCCTGCTCGTGCATCTCGTAGGTACGAATCTGAATCTCGAGCGGACGAGCCGTGGGGCCGATAACCGTCGTGTGGAGCGACTGGTAGTTATTGACCTTGGGCATGGCGATATAGTCTTTAAAGCGCCCGGGCATGGGGTGCCACAGCGTATGCACCGCACCGAGCGTGGAGTAGCAATCGCGCACCGAATGCGTGATGACGCGCAGTGCCACCAGGTCGTAGATCTCGGAAAATTCCTTGCCCTTGCGCTTCATCTTTTGGTAGATGGACCAATAGTGCTTGGAACGGCCGTTGATCTGGAAGTCCTCCAGGCCAATGCGGTTGAGCTCGTCGGTGAGTGTCTTGATGGTCTCGGCCAGATAGCGCTCACGGACCTCGCGCGACTCCGCCACCATGCGTGCGATGCGCTGGTAGGCGTCGGGTTCAAGGTAGAAGAAGGACAGGTCCTCGAGTTCCCATTTAATGGAGCTCATGCCCAGACGGTCGGCCAGGGGCGCATACACGTCCATGGTCTCGCGGGCCTTAAACAGGCGACGGTCCTCACGCAGGGCCGCAAGGGTGCGCATGTTGTGCAGACGGTCGGCAAGCTTAACGATGATGACGCGGATGTCCTTGGACATGGCGAGGAACATCTTTCGCAGCGTGAGCGCCTGTTTCTCGTCCATGCTGTCGACTTCGATGTTGGTGAGCTTGGTCACGCCATCGACGAGCTCGGCCACCGTATCGCCAAACAGGCCGGAAACATCAGCAAGCGAGGTCTCGGTATCCTCGACGGTATCGTGCAGCAGCGCGGCGCACACCACATCGCAGTCCATCTTGAGATCGGCCAAAATGATGGCCACCTCGACGGGATGGTTGATGTACATCTCACCCGAGCGGCGCTTTTGGTTGCAGTGCTTCTCGGCAGCAAAGCAATAGGCCTGCTCCACCTTAGAAAAGTCGTCCTCATTCATATATTTGAGGCACAGGCGCTCCAGCTTGTCGTAGCTGTCCGCCATAATCTCGGGCGGCAGCTCATCGGCATGCTTATAGTGCTCCATCTCCGAGAACGGCTGGAGGGTGGAATCATGGGCGGTACGGGCTGCGGCATCCATCGAGGTCCCCTTCCCCTAGGCCCGCGGTACGATCGGGCGGTTAACTTTGGCTAGCATATCAGAAGCGCACGAATCGAGCGCCCAACTCCGGAAAGCCGAGAACTCCATGCGCGAACGCAACCCCTCCAAATAGCGAATTGACCTGCTCAATTGCACACGGCCGGGGTTTTCGGCCATCGCGATGCGACGGGTGTCGTCAAACCCCGAAACGCGACAGAAACCAAGCTCTTCGAAGATTCCCAGGCCACTTTCCACCGAGCGCTCGTCGACCGGCGTGCGAGCATCGATGGCAAGGCACATCTGCGCGATGTCGATATCGCTCGCGCTAAAGGAATCGTCCCCGGTCTTGCCGCGGTTGGAGCGCCACATGGTTTGCAGCGCGCGATAGAGCGTGACGAGCTCGTCGCGCTCGGGCGCATAGCAGTCGAGTAGGCGCTCGTTAATGCGGGCGTCGCGCGACGAATAGAGCAGGTGGATCACGGCGGGCTGGCCATCGCGACCGGCGCGGCCGCTCATCTGGTTAAACTCAATCGCGCCAAACGGCATGTGGTAGAGCACGACATGGCGAATATCGGGAAGGTTGACGCCCTCGCCAAAGGCAGAGGTCGAGACGATGCAGCTGAGGCATCCGTCACGAAACGCCTCCTCTACGCGATGGCGGTCGGTGCGCGTAAGGCCCGCGTTGTAAAAGGCGATATGCGACGCGTAGTCGGGAACGCGTTTGCGTAGCGTCTTGGCAAGCGCCACGGACTGATCACGCGAGTTGACGTAGATGACGGTCTTCTCCCCCGTCGCGACGATGGACACCAGGCGGTTTTCGCGGCTCGCAAGATCGCGGTCGTCCTCGAGCCGCAAGTTCTCGCGCACGGTCTCGTCGACCACCGTACGGGTAATCGGCAACACGCGGGCAAGCTCCGCCACGACCGGAGCCGTCGCGGTGGCCGTCGCCGCCATAACGACCGGATCGCCCAGGGCCTTGAGGATGTCGGGCATGTCGAGGTATGCGCTACGGTCGCCGCCCTTGGCAAGACCGGCATGATGCGCCTCGTCGATAACGACAAACCCGATACGACCCGAGCGAGCAAAGCGGTCTCGGTGAATAGACAGGAACTCCGGCGTCGTGAGCACGATGCCGGTGCGGCCCGAAGCCAGGCCGGCAAACACGTCATCGCGCGCTGCCTCCACGGTCTCGCCGGTCAACACGCCCACGCCAATGCCGAGCGCAGCCATCGTCGATGAAAGATGATAGGCCTGGTCGGCAACGAGCGCGCGCAGCGGATAGACAAAGATGCTCGCGCGACCGCGAAGGACCGCCTCGCGTGCGGCGTGCACGTGGAAAATCAGAGACTTACCACGTCCCGTCCCCATAACGGCCAAAACGCTCTGGTGGTCGGCGAGCGCGTCGAGTGCCTCGACCTGCGCGCGATGTGGCTGGTTCGAGCCGATAAAGCTATGGATAAGCGAGCGCGTGAGCTCGGTATAAGAAAGCTGGGCGAGCGTCTCGCGTTTACGCGACTCCAGGCGCGGGCCTAAGTCCGCCGGTTGCACGCCGCGACGAAGCTCGCACGCCGGATCGTCGATATTGGGCGCCGTGGTATCACGCACCAAGACATCCTTGATCATGAGCTTGGGCTTCACGCGTCCCTGCCAATGCTCGGCCACGGCCTCGAATACCAAGTCGACGGCGCTGTCGCAATTGATGAGCCTATCGATCTGCGGCACGCGGAACATGATGGCCGGCACACTCGCGGCGCCATCAGTCGCCACAAAGCGCATGTGCTCGCCGGTTTTGCCCACCACGGCGCGATCGCACATCGTCACGCCCTCGGCCGCCAACAGCGGCACCTTATTGCCCTGGCCAAACGGCTCAAGACGAGAAATCTGCTCGATAGTCTCGATATTTAGCTCGGAGAGGTCAACGGTGGCGGCAACCTCGTCAGTGTCCTCAAAGTCATCGGCGGGAAGCTCCGATAGCACGGCCGAAAGGCGACGACGGAACTCGTCGAGCTTGGACGCCTCGATGGTCACGCCCACCGCACCCGCATGCCCGCCGCGGCGAATCAGCAGATCCGAGCAGCGCTCTACGGCATCGAACAGGTTGACCTTGCCCACCGAGCGGCCCGATCCGCGTGCAACGCCGTCCTCGATCGAAAAGAGCAGCGCCGGCACGTGATAACGGTTGGTCAGACGGCTCGCTACGATACCCTTGACGCCCTCGTGCCAGCCCTCGCCACCCACGACGATTGCGCGACCGCCATCATAAGTCTCCTCGACCTTTGCCATGGCGTCGCGTGTGAGCTCCGCTTCGATCTCGCGGCGCTGACGGTTGATCTCCTCGAGCTCGGCCGCCAGCGCGCTTGCCTCGATAGGATCGCGGGCAAGCAGCAGGTCGAGCGCCAGCTTGGGATCGGCCATGCGACCGGCGGCGTTCAAGCGGGGAATGAGCGAAAACGACAGGCCATCGGCCGTAATGCTAGAGAGGTCGGCCTTGGCGAGCGCTGCCAGCGCGATGTAGCCGGGACGAGCCGTCACGCGCATCTGCTGGATGCCCTCGGCGACCAACGCGCGGTTCTCGGGCGTGAGCGGCATCATGTCGGACACGGTGCCCAGCGCCGCGACCTCTATCAGCGAACGCCAATACGACGGCTTGCCCAAACGCTCGCCCAGAACCTGCACCAGCTTGAGTGCCACGCCGGCACCGGCAAGCTCACGCGAGGGACCCTCGTCCTCGAGCTTGGGGTCGGTCAAGGGCACGCCCTGCGGCACCTGGTCGGAGGGCTCGTGATGGTCCGTGACCACCAAATCGATCCCCAGGCTCTCCAGATAGGAAACCTCTTCCTTGGCGGCAATACCGTTATCGACGGTCACAATCAGGTTGGGTTGGGCGAGCTCGTTGACGCGGTCGAGCGCCGCACGCGACAGGCCGTAGCCCTCGTCAAAGCGATGCGGGATAAACGGCGTGACGTTGGCGCCAAACGAACGTAGCGCCTCGGTCAACAGACAAGTCGACGTAATGCCGTCGACGTCAAAATCGCCAAAGACGGCGATGCGCTCGTGGCTGTGAATAGCACGCTCAACGCGGTCGGCGACGACCGCCATGCCCGGAATAACGAGCGGGTCCGCCCAGTCGCGATCGAGCGAAGGCGTCAAAAACAGTTGGCCTTCTTCGATGGATGTAATGCCGTGCGCGACCATAATGCGCGCCACCAGCCCGGGTATGCCCAAGCCAGCCGAAAGCTCCTTTTCGAGCTCGGGGTTTTGCCGAGCGACCGCCCAGCGATGCGTCGTCTTAAGCGATGACATAGGCGCCCACCCCCGATAGGGGCAGGTCGCCGCGATACCTCTCACGGTTCATGGCGATGAGTCCTCTGTGTATGCCCGCTTCGGCAGGCAGATCTGTTGAACGGATTTATTATACCGTGCAGAGCAGACGCAAATCGCCGCAGCACGCCGCGGTTTCGGTAAACGATGCCGGTAATAGCCTCGAAATATTCGAGCGTTTCTGACGCACGGACGCATGCGAGCGTCTAGCATATCCATTCAAAACGGATTCACGGGCAAAGGGAGTCACAAGCGCATATGAAGCAATGGGTTGGACTGGGCAAGTTTCTCGCGGGGCACATGCAGGTCATCGTTCCGATTTGCGTGGCGCTCGGCGTGCTCTTTCCCCAACAGATTGGCGTACTCAAGCCCATCGTTCCCACCCTGTTTGCCTTTATGACGTTTCAGGGTGCGCTCAGCAACACCTTTCACCAGGTAACCGAGGTGTTCCGCCGTCCGCTGCACCTGGTCTTGGCGTTACTCGTCTCGGCGGTGCTTATCCCTATCGCAGCCTATGCCATGGGATCGTTATTCTTTGGCTCCAACCCCAACCTTGTCTGCGGCATCGTGCTCGAGTACAGCGTACCCGTGGCAGTCACCGCCTTTATGTGGATCAGTATGTTCGGCGGCAACGGCCCGCTCGCGCTCACCATCATCCTGACGTCCTCGGTCATCTCGCCCGTCACGATTCCGCTCACGCTTAAGCTCCTGCTGGGTGCCACCGTTGCAATCGATGTTACGGGCATGATGCAGAACATGGCCTTTATGATCGCCATCCCCGCCGTGCTCGGCATCGTGATCAACGAGTTCACGCGCGGATGGGGACACGAGAAACTCTCCCCCGCGCTTTCGCCCGCCTGCAAGTTTATGATGATGGGTGTCATCGCCTCCAACTCCACCGCCATGAGCGAGTACGTGCTACACATGAATGCGGTGCGCCTGGAAGTTGCCCTCTTTATTTTGACCTTCGCCATCAGCGGCTTTGTCGTCGGCATTCTGGTCGCCCGCGCGTTGCACCTGCCGTATAGCGAGACGACCACCATGTGCTTTACCTGCGGCATGCGCAATATCTCTTCGGGCGCCGTCATCGCCACGCAGTATTTTCCCGGCGAGGTCGTGTTTCCCGTCATGTGCGGAACGCTGTTTCAGCAGGTGCTCGCCTCGGTTATCGGACATCTCTTTGAGCGACTGACCGGCGAGGAGCGCGCCGCCCAGCGCAAGCGCGTCGAGGCCGGCCGCGACGCCATGGGACGCTAGACTGTCCGCATTACGCGGGTGTTAGTCTTGCTATACGAGCGTTTCCAGATGCGCACGCAGGCGATCAGCATCGATATCGAGCGTGGTCTCGGCATTAACCTGGGCCAAACGATAGCCGACAAAGTAGGGCGAAACCACCCAACGCGGAAGCGCCTTGGCAATGGTCCGGCCGTCCATGTGGTAGAAGAACAAGTTGTACGACTCCGCGCGGCCGCCGTGGTGCTCGTGCAGAATATAGCGCAGGGCCACCTGAATCGCATCGGCAAACAGGTCCGCTTCGGCTTGGTCGCGGGCGTCGTCGCTGGCGGCGATTCCCTGTGGAGCCGAGACGTTGACCTCAAAGAATCCCATGATCGGTTCGGTTGAGATGTTGACCGCGATTCTCCCCTGTTGCCAGACATTGATGCCTTCGAAATTGGCAGAAGTCAGCGAAGTGTAGCCGTCTTCCTGCTCCAAACCCACAATCTGCATGTGCGGATGAACGAGACTACCACCCGAGAGCGGACCCTCGTTCTTGTACATGAGAACGCTGCGATACTGCTGTGAATCGATCATCTGCTGCCAGCAACCCAGGGCAAACCGCATCACATGGTGGAGTTCATCCGGCTCATAGATCACCAGGTCGGCATCGTGATCGGCCGACTCGATCAGCACGGTTTGACGGGTGGCGCGCAGGGTCTTGAACTTATTCTCGAGCCAGATGCAGTCACCGTCGCGCCGGATGATATTGGCGAGTTCCTCGGTATCGCAAAAGGGGCACGCGGTGCCGGGACGACGGTTGTCGTCGGGCTTACCGTTCGCCCGCTGAACATCGAATACCAGCGCCACGGGTTATACCTCCAGCGGCACAATCTTGGTGCCATGGAGCTCGGAGACGCCCAGTGCCGCCGCCACGGTATCGCGGTTGGCCGTGGAAATGCCGCCGCCGGGAAGGATGGTCAAGCGGTCGCCCGCATACTCGATTAAGCGGGCCAGGTTTTCGAAGTTGTCCTCGATCGGCGTACCGGCAGCGCCACCATGCGTCAGGATGCGTGTGATGCCGCAGTCGGCGAGTATGTCAATCGCGTCGAGCTGAGCCTCGGGCGAGAGCTGGTCAAACGCCATGTGGAAGGTGATGTCGATGGGCTCACGCTTGCATTCCTCGGTCGCGCAGCCCGCGGCCATCACGAGGGCGCCCAACGTAAGCTCGTCGAGCTCCCATCCGCCAGCGCAGGGCTTGCAGCAGCCAAAGACCAAGCCGTCAACGCCGGCGCTCACGGCAAGGCCCAGGTCCATCTCCATCATACGCAGCTCGTCCTGGTTGTAGTGAAAGTCACCGCCACGCGGGCGAATCATGCACATCACTCGCGCGTCATGCTCGTGAGCATAGCTGACCGTAGTGCTGATAACGCCGGCCGAGGGCGTGGTACCACCGACGGCAAGGTTGTCGCACAACTCGATGCGCTTAGCACCGGCATCGATAGCCGCCGGCACACGCTCAAAGTTCTCGGCACAAAACTCGTACAGCATAGATAGACCCCCAGATGACAAACGTTTTCCGATGGGCATTGTCGCACGCCCCCATGAAGTTGCGGTGGAATAGAGACTGTTTTGGCCTCTGGAGCCCGTATTCAGTCCCTATTTCACCGCAACTTAAAGGGGTGCTGACCGAAATGGTCAGCACCCCTTTTTGCTGTATAGAAGTAGTCGTTAGGGACGTTCTTAAACGACTATTCATTCAAGAACGTCCCCAACGACTATCCCAGGATCAGGCACGCTTTGGTGCGGGAAGGTAGCTGCTCAGAAATGTGGTCGAATGAGAGTTGCATCAAAGGAGCACTGGTTGGTGTTTCGCGCGATGCGTCAACCGACACTCGTCGCTATACCGGGGACAGACAGACCGGGCTCCCTATACGACAACTGTTGACATCATATACTATGTGTCATATAGTAGGTGTTACACAGTATACTACGAAAGGAGGTGTGCGGATGGAGGCACAGATGAAGCGCGGCTTCCTCGAGGCCTGCGTGCTCGCGGCCGTCTCGGGCGAGGAATCCTACGGCTATCAGATCGTGAAGGACGTGCCCGCGAGCATGGGGCTCACGGAGTCCACGCTCTATCCGTTGCTCAAGCGCCTGGAGAAGGCAGGGTGCATCACGGCGCGCTCCGCCGAGCACAACGGGCGGCTACGAAGGTACTACCGCATCACGGACACCGGGCATGAGCGTATCGCCGAGTTCCTCGCCGAATGGCCATCCGTGCAGGAAATCTACAGTTACGTGAAGGGAGCGCACCATGACGCGCGATGAGTTCTTGAACCGGCTGGGCGAGCTTCTGGCCTGTCTGCCGGCAGATCAGGTAAAGGAAACGCAGGAGTTCTACGCGGAGGCCATCGCCGACCGTATGGAGGACGGCATGACGGAGGCCGAGGCTGTGGCCGCCATGGGCACGCTCGGTGAGGTCGCCGAGGCAACGCTCGACGAACTGCCCGCCGTGCCGCGCGCAATTGCGAGGACCAAGCGCAAGAGCACGGCGCTTCTATGGGCGCTCGCCATCGTGGGCTCTCCGGTATGGATTCCGCTGCTGTTCGCGTTCGTCGCCGTTGCCGCTACAGTCTACATCTGCATTTGGGTTCTTGCGCTCTGCGTGTGGATCGTGGCCGCGGCATTCGGGGGCGCGGGCGTGGTGGGGCTCCTGTTCACCGTGGACGGCATCATTATCGGGCATGTTCCGTACGTTTTAACCTCGATGGGAATGGGATTCGCTTCCATCGGTGTGGCGCTCCTCGCGGGAGCCGGTGCCTGGACGGCGTCCAAGCAGATCGCGCGCCTCTCTGCCCTTTGGGCGAAGAAAGCCGTTTCGCCCTTCTGGAAAGATCGAGGCAGTAAGAACCGCAGGGGCGCTGAAGCGGCGCCGCTTACGGCATAGGAAGGAGTGCAAACATGTCCAGCGTAAAAAAGATTTACCTTGCCGTAGCGGGTGGGCTTGTTGCCACGGGGCTCGTCCTGGCTGCTATCGGATTTGTGGCCTCCGGCTTTAACCTCGCTGTGTTCAACACACAGATCGACCTGCGCGATGACACCATCATTCTGGGTGGTGTTGAAATAGACGACCCGACAGGGCTTCCGCTCATCGAGCAGCTTGCCGAGGTCGGCGAGATCCATATTGGATCTGCAACGGCTGGTTCGTCTTCTCCTCGCAAATGATCGAGCTCGTAGCAGCCATCCCCCTTCGGGCGCACCACGACGGGCGTGAGCACGCCGCGCTCGGAGCCTTTTTGCGAGACCTTCCGTCACGCTCTTCCTGCGTGGTGAACCGGTCATCGACCGACGAGAGGCTGATGGGAATCTCTCGACTTCGGGCCAATCCCGCTCACCGATCTGGTCTTCCTTCGTGATGCGCACATAAGCGAGCAGACACCGCGCAGAGCTTCAGCGCGGCCGCACTTCCACGTCTATGACGGAGGTGCCCGGCGGCGTCTTGGCGATCCCCTTGTTTGCAGGCGTTAGCGCGTGGGGATCGCCCACTCGGGGGCCGAGGCCGCCGAGGACGGCGGCGAACCTCGCGGTGTCATTCGACATCGCGAGGTTCCCGGACCATGACCACCTGGCCTCGTACCGCGGCATAGCCCCAAGGGTGAGGAGCTTCGGCACGTCGATCAGGGCGCCCGCACAGCGTCGGCCGGTCCGCCGTTCGGCAGAACGGCGGAAGTCCCTAGCCGCCCAGATATGCCTTGCGGACGTTATCGTCGTGCAGGAGCTCTTGGCCCGTGCCGGTCATGGTGATCTTGCCGGTCTCGAGCACGTAGCCACGCGTGGCGATCGAGAGCGCCATCTGCGCGTTCTGCTCGACCAGAAGCACCGTGGTGCCGGCCTTGTGCAGGTCCTCGACAATCTGGAAGATCTGCTCAATCAGAATCGGCGCCAGGCCCATGGAAGGCTCGTCAAGCATGAGCAGCTTGGGGTTACTCATAAGGGCGCGGCCCATAACGAGCATCTGCTGCTCGCCGCCCGAAAGGGTGCCGGCGACTTGGCGACGGCGCTCCTTAAGGCGAGGGAACTGCTCGTAGACGCGCTCAAGGCCCGGAGCCACCGTGGACTTGGGCTGCGTGTAAGCGCCCATCTCCAGGTTCTCCTCGACCGTCATCTGCAAAAAGGCACGACGGCCCTCGGGCACCTGGGCCAGGCCCTTGCCCACCAGCTTGTCGGCAGGCGTATGGGTAATGTCCTCGCCCATAAACTTGATGGAGCCGGTCTTGGAACGCAGCAGGCCCGAGACAGTCTTAAGCGTTGTAGACTTGCCGGCGCCGTTAGCACCGATCAAGGCCACGATCTCACCCTCGTTGACGTTAAAGGAGATGTCCTTGATGGCGTGGATAGCGCCGTACCAGACGTTGATGTTGTAGACGGAAAGCATCGGCTCTGCCATTTAGTTCTCCCCCTTATCCTGCTTGCCCAGATATGCCTCGATAACGGCGTCGTTGTTCTGAATTTCCTCGGCCGTGCCCTTGGCGATGACCTTGCCAAAATTAAGCACGCAAATGCCCTCGCAAATATTCATGACGAGCGACATATCATGCTCGATAAGCATGATGGCAATGCCAAAGGTGTCGCGAATCTTGACGATGTTCTCCATGAGCTCGGCGGTCTCGGACGGGTTCATGCCGGCAGCAGGCTCGTCGAGCAGCAGCAGCTTGGGGTTGGTGGCAAGCGCGCGGACGATCTCCAGACGACGCTGGGCGCCGTAAGGCAGCGAGCCGGCCTGCTCGTTTGCCAGGTGCTCCATATCAAAGATGGACAGCAGCTCCATGGCGCGCTCGTGGGCGGCCTTCTCGTGCTTCCAGTACGTCGGCAGACGCAGCACGCCCTCAAAACCAGAGTAGCGCTCCTGGTTGTGCAGGCCGACCTTAACGTTGTCCTCCACCGTCATGGTGTTGAACAGGCGAATGTTCTGGAACGTACGGGCGATACCCATACGGTTGACCTGGTAGACGGACTTGCCCGAGGTGTCCTCGCCGTCGAGCAGGATAGTACCGTGCGTGGGCTGGTACACCTTGGTGAGCAGGTTGAAGACCGTGGTCTTACCGGCACCGTTGGGACCGATCAGACCGGCGATCTCGGTCTTACCGATGGTCAGGCTAAAGTCGTCGACTGCCTTAAGGCCGCCAAATTCAATGCCCAAGTGGATGCACTCGAGCGCCGGGCGCTGGCCCAGGTCGCGGTCGGGAACGATGGCGCCAGAAGGATACGGGACCATCTTGCCCTTGTTGAACTCAAACTTACTGGGCATCGGCTGCTACCTCCTTCTTGGAAGCAAAGCGGTCCTTAATGCGTGCGAAGAACGCCTTGAGCTGCGGGTTGTTGGTAAAGATCATGACCAGGATCAGCACGATGGCGTAGATGAGCATGCGGTAGTCCGAGAACTGACGGAGCAGCTCGGGAAGCACCGTGAGCAACGCCGCCGCGATGACGGAGCCGCGCATATTGCCCAGACCGCCCAGGACCACGAATACCAGGATGAGGATGGACGTGTTGAAGTCGAACTTGGTGGCGGAAAGCTGCGAGAAGTTACCGCCGAAGAGGGCTCCGGCAGCGCCGGCGAGAGCGGCGGAAACCACGAAGGCGATCATGCGGTACTCGGTGACGGAGATGCCCACGGACTCGGCAGCGATCTTGTTGTCGCGCACGGCCATAATGGCACGGCCGGTACGGCTGCGAACCAGGTTGAGCACGATCACGAGTGCGACCATGACCAGGATGGCACCGGCGAGGAAGGTCGAGTACGTCGACACGCCCGATGCGCCCTGGGCGCCCTTGATGATGGCGGTGCCGTCCTCGAGCAGGTGCAGGTCGTCGATCGTGGAGTTACCTGTAATGTTAAAGATCACATGCAGGCCGCGGGAGTCGACGCCCACGATAAGGCAGGTGACGATCTCTTTGATAATCTCGCCAAAGGCCAGCGTCACGATAGCCAGGTAATCGCCGCTCAGGCGAAGGACCGGGATGCCGATCAAGAAGCCCAGGATGGCGGCAGCGATGGCGCCGACCACGATGCTGATGACAAGACGTATCGGATCGGAGGGAACGGCGCTCTCGAGGGCGACCGCGGTAACGATGCCTGTATAGGCGCCGACGCTCATAAAGCCCGCGTGGCCCAGCGACAAGTCGCCCGCGATGCCGACGACGAGGTTAAGGGAGATAGCCATGACGATATAGGCCGTGATGGGAACCAGCTGACCGGCGATCATGCGCGGAATCATGTGGTTAGACTGCATAAAGAACACGATGGCGAACGCCACAAGGCACATGGCGTACGTAACAAAGTCGTGACGCGTCTGCTTGTCTTTAAGAAACTTCATAACGCTCACCTACACCTTCTCGGGGACGTACTTGCCCAAGAGGCCGGCAGGCTTGACGAGCAGGACGATGATCAAAACACCAAAGACGATGGAGTTGGCAAGGCTCGTGGAAATATAAGCCTGTGCCATCGCCTCGATGATACCGATGAGAATGCCACCGACAAAGGCACCGGGGATGGAGCCGATGCCACCGAAGACAGCGGCATCGAAGGCCTTGATGCCAGGCATGGCACCCGTCGTGGGCTGCAGCACCGGCGAGTAGGAGCACAGCAGCACGCCGGCGATGGCGGCAAGGGCGGAGCCGATGGCGAACGTCATCGAGATGGTGCGGTTGACGTTGATGCCCATGAGCTGAGCGGCGGCCTTGTCCTCGGACACGGCGCGCATGGCTTTGCCCATCTTGGTCTTGCCTGTAAAGAACATCAGGCCGGCCATGATAACCAGGCAGGCGACGATGGTGACGAGCGAGACGGCGCTTACGTTGAACTTGGCCAAGAACTCCGGCACCTGGAAGGTGACGAGCGAAGTGAAGTTCTTGGGCGTGGCGCCCCACAGAAGCTGCGCGGCGTTCTGCAGGAAGTAAGACACGCCGATGGCCGTGATCAGAACGGCCAGAGGGCCTGCTTGGCGCAGCGGCTTGTATGCCAGACCCTCGATGAGAACACCGAGAACCGTGCAGACCACACAAGAGAGAATTACAGATGCCCAGCCCGGGAGGCCGAGATACGACGTGGCGCAGAACGAGACATAGGCACCGACCATGATGACGTCGCCGTGAGCGAAGTTGAGCATCTTGGCGATACCGTAGACCATGGTGTAGCCCAACGCGATGATGGCGTAGACGCTGCCCATGGACAGGCCGTTGACCAGGTATTGGATAAAGACCGTCATGTTCCACATCCCCCTTTCGAATAGGTTTACAGTTGATGTATGAAACAGGGACGTTACATCGTCCCTAGATACCAAGCAAGCAGGGAAGGCCAAAACCTCCCCTGCTTGGGATCAAAACCGCTCTATATAAGGCGGCCTATTAGGCCTGTACGTACTTGCCGTCGGTAATGACGTACGCCGTCGGGTCCTTCTGGACCTGACCCTTGTCGTTCCAGGTGAGCTTGCCAGTCAGACCGTCAACGGTAATCTTGAGCATAGCCTCGGGAAGCTTCTCGGCAACCTCGGTGGGGTCGGCGTCGACGCCCAGGCCGGCCTCCTTGAGAGCCTCGACCACAGCATGCACGCCGTCGTAGGCGTCGGCGGCAAACTGGTCGGGTGTATCGCCGTACTTATCCTTGTAAGCGTTGACGAAGTCGGCGTTCTTCTCGTCGTCGGCGGAGAACGGGGTCATGAGCAGCAGACCCTCGGCAAGAGAGGTGTCGAAGCCCTCAACGCCCAGGATGCCGTCCATGCCGTCGCAGCCCATCATCTTGACGTCGTAGCCCATGTCCTTGGCGTTCTTGAGCAGGACGGACGCCGGCGTGTAGTAGATCGGCGCAAAGATCATGGTGGCGCCTGCCTGCTTGGCCTTGGTCAGCTGGTTGGTAAAGCTCGTGGCGGAGTCGTCCTTAAAGGTCTCCTCGTCGACAATCTCAAGCTTAGACTTAGCGGCCTGGGCCTTAAAGGAATCTGCGATGCCCGAAGAATAGGCGTCGCCGGAGTTATAGAACAGCACGAACTTCTCGTTCGCATACTTCTCTGCCAGGAACTTGGCAGCGTTGACACCTTGGTTGGGGTCGGTAAAGCAAACCTGGAAGACGCAATCCTTGCCCTTGGTAACGTCCTCGGAGGACGCAGACGGGGTGATCATGAACGTCTCGGGGTCGTTGCCGCACTCGGCGGCAACGGCGACCGACGCACCCGTGGTGGTCGGACCGACGAGGGCCTGCATGCCCCAGTCGAGCAGGGTGTTGAAGGCGTTGACGGCCTTCTCACCGTCAGCCTGGTCGTCCTCGGCCTTGCTGACAAGCGGCAGCTCCTTAGTCGAGAAATCCTTGCAGCCAAGCTCGACAGCCTGTGTAACGGACTTGCCGTAGGACGCGTTGGCGCCGGTCAGCGGGCCGATGGTGCCGATCTTAAACGAAGCGTCGCCCGACGCGGAACCGCTGTCGCCGCCGTTGGAGGAGCAGCCAGCTAGAATGGACATCGCCCCCAGACCTGCTGCGCTCGCGATAACGCTCCTGCGATTCATAACAGGGTTCAATGACTTACCGGTGAGGCTCGACATGCGGCTCTCCTCTCAAATCTCGTCGGGTTTCGGTTACCCGACAGGCCATCCTTCGCCGTGTTCGGCGTTCGCAAAATAGTAGACGCTTTAGTTAGGAAAAGTGGCGAATATTTCAACTTTTCTTTGGATTTGTTCATTTATCCATATTTCTGCGTATTTCTATTTTTTTATGCAGTAATGCCACTTTATTGTGTAAAAGTAATGTTTCCATTCTGTTACAAGCGTTCCCGCTCTTAATAAACATGGTGTCCCCCCTTTTTTTCGCTGGCCGCGGTGCGGCCGTCTTGCGGTACAGGGCAAACCTTATGGCGCAAACGTTGACAGTTTGTTACGGAAGTCCGTTTGTAGCGAGCGTGTTTCCAATGTTTCCGCAGCGTTTCGGGGGTGCCGTTTTGTGCGGCTCCTGTTGCCTGGCGAGCACGCGCCCCCGGTTCACGCTAGAATGCACTCAACCTTTAAGCGGTTTATCCATCCATAAGATGCACGAAGGAGCTATCTATGAGCGAATCCCTGCGCACCGTGAACGTCGGTCTGATCGGTCTGGGAACCGTCGGCGGCGGCGTGGCCCGTCTGATCAAGAGCCACCACGATGAGTACCTGGCAGCCTACGGCATCGACCTTAAGCTGACCCGCGCCTGCGCGCTTGTCTGGGAGCAGGCCGAGGCAGCCGGTATTGAGCGCGAGGCCTTTACGAGTGACTGGCATGACGTCGTCACCGACCCAGCCGTCGATATCGTCGTCGAACTCATCGGCGGCGAGCACCCCGCGACCGAGATCTTCACCACCGCCTTTGAGCACGGCAAGCACGTCGTCTCTGCCAACAAGGCCCTGCTGGGCCGCCATGTCGAGACGCTTGCCGAGAAGGCGCGTGCGTGCGGCGTGCAGATTAAGTGCGAGGCCAGCTGCGGTGGCGGCATCCCCATTGTCAGCACACTCGAGCACGACCTGGTGGGTAACAAGATCCTGACCATCGCCGGCATCCTCAACGGCACCACCAACTACATCCTGTCGCGCATGGACGCCGAGGGCGCCGATTACGCTGACGTGCTCGCCGACGCACAGGCTAAGGGCTATGCCGAGGCCGACCCGTCCGCCGACGTCGACGGCTTCGATGCCGCAAGCAAGACGGCCATCCTCGCCTCCATCGGCTTTGGCACCCGCGTTACCACCGATGATGTGTACCAGCAGGGTATCCGCACCATCGGCGCCGAGGACATCGCCCAGGCCCGCGAGCTCGGCTACACCATCAAACTGCTCGGCATCGCCCGCAACACCGACGCTGGCGTCGACGTTCGCGTGCATCCCACGCTGATCCCCGCAGACCATATGCTCGCCAAGGTCAACGGCGCCATGAACGCCGTCTACGTGGTAGGCGACGCCGTGGGCGAGACCATGTTCTACGGCGCGGGCGCAGGCTCCTTCCCCACCGCGAGCGCCGTCGTGGGCGATATCCTGTCGCTCTCCGAGCAGATCAGCCGCGGCGTGGCTCCGCTGCCCGAGATTGAGCCCTATGGCCACAACCTCGCCTTTAAGCCCATGGACGAGCTCCAGACCAAGTACTATGTGCGCCTGAAGGTCGCCGACCGCGTGGGCGCCCTGTCCGAGACGGTCGACATCTTTGCCAAGCACAACATCTCGATCTCGCTCATCAACCAGGTCGAGGACGGCAAGTCGGGCGTCAGCGATGCCTGCTCGGTTATCTTCCTGACGCACCGCGCGCTCGAGAAGGACGTCCAGGCTGCCGCCGCCGAGCTTGCCAGCGTCGACTGCGTGGCCGAGGTCGCCAACGTCCTGCGCATCGAGGACGTCGAGGCCTGGATCGAAGGCGTTATGGCCAACTAACTCAACGCTCGCCTAGCAATACACGCTTTGAGGGCTCCCGTCCGATGTGGGACGGGAGCCCTTTTGTCTCCTGCCCTAAGCACAACGGCAGAGCACATTTGCGCGAGCCGCTCATCGGTAACGCGGGCTACCGTTCACCGATATGCAAACACGGCCGATTCCGGTTACGGCTACGCTGTGTTGCGAATGTCCGCCCGCGATGAGAGGAAGCACCATGTTGCTCGAGGGCAAGAAAGCAATCATCACCGGAGGCACACGCGGTATCGGCTATGCCATCGCCTGCCGTTTTATCGAGGAAGGCGCTGCCGTCACCGTCTTTGGCTCGCGCCAAGAGACTGCCGACACGGCCGTTGAGAAGCTGACAGCCGCCTATCCCGACGCCAAGGTCTGGGGTCGCTCCTGCGATCTCACCTCGCTCGAGGCCGTGACTGAGGCCTTTACGCAGACTGCAGCCGACATGGGCGGCTTGGACACGGTCGTCAACAATGCCGGTATCTCCCAGCGTTCACCCCTCTTGGACTACACGGCCGAGGAGTTCGCAAAGGTCATGGACCTTAACGTCGTCGCCGTCTTTAATGGCCACCAGGCTGCCGCCAAGATCATGACCGAGGCCGGCCACGGCGGCACCATCACTACCACAAGCTCGATGGTCGCCAAGTACGGCCAGCCCTCCGGCGTCGGTTACCCCACGTCCAAGTTTGCCGTCAACGGTATGGTCCAGTCGCTCTCGCGCGAGCTCGCTCCCATGGGCATCCGCGTCAACGCCGTCGCCCCCGGCGTGACTAAGACCGACATGGTCGCCAACCTGCCCGAAGAGGTCATCAAGCCCATCATCGCCACCATTCCGCTGGGTCGCATGGGCGAGCCCGAGGATGTCGCCAACGCCTTTGTTTTCCTGGCGAGCGACATGTCCTCCTATGTCACGGGCGCCGTGCTCCCCGTCGACGGAGCCGCCCGCTCCTAAGGAGCCACAAGCTTTGGCTTCAAGCTTCAACATAGCTCAACCAAAAAGGCGCGCCGTCTGAATCAACTGCAGACAGCGCGCCTTCTCCTGTTATGAAAGGGAAACTATGTCCCAGTATTTCGGATCAGAACGGGGCACGGTTTCCCCCAGGACCTCCTTGCGGAAACTGCATCCCACTCTGAGCGCCCATTCCGGGACACAGCTTCCCAACGGCCCCCGTTTCGGAAACCACATCCCGTTCCGAGCCTTCAAAGCGGGACGCGGCTTCCCCGAGAAAGTATCGACTACTTACCGTCGTCGTCTTCGGCTTCTTCGCGCGCATAGAGCTCCAGCATGCGGCGGCGGTATTCGCGCACAGCGAGCTTGGCGCGCTCCAGGCGGCGGCGCTCACGCGGAGTCAGCTCGGACGGGTCGACCTCGTCTCCATAGGTCTTATCGGCAAGCAGGTGTGCCGCGTCCACGATGCGGGCATCGATGTGGCCGCTCGCCGCCTCGGCGGAAAGACGCTCGGCAATCGTATCGAGCGTAGGCAGGCCCTCGAATACGCGACCATGGCCATGCGAGGTCAGCAGCTCGTGCTCGCGCGCGAGCAAGCTCGCTAGGTCGTGGTGGGCGCGCAAGATGTCGAGCGCATCGGATGGATGCTCGGCAACCTCTGCCACGGCGGCGACCGGTGCGGCATCCACCACGCGGTAGAAGAGCTGCGCGAGCAATGGCATCAAGAACACCGTGATGGCACCGGCGGCAACCATGACCGACGCAATATCTTGCGACAGCGCGCCCGCGTTGACGGCAACGCTCGTAACGGCAACGATGATCGGCAGCGCCGTGGTGCAGTACAGGGCCACGGTAATGCGACCATACGCCGACACATCGCGCGTCGCAGGACAAATGCTCATGGAAATAAGAATGGGCACGGCACGAATAATCAACAACGCCACGATAAAGCCCACGAGCAGACCCGGGCGCGACGCCACGGCCGTCAGATCGATCTTTGCGCCCGATACGGTAAAGAACACCGGAATCAAAAAACCGTAGGCCAGACCGTCGAGCTTGGTCTCGAGCGTATGGTTGCCCTCGGGGATGATATAGCGCAGGACAAAGCCGGCGGCAAAAGAACCCAACACGATGTCGAGATCAAAGACAGCCGAGAATGCCACGAGCGTGACCAGGATGAGCACCGTCAGGCGCACGAAGGTCTGCGACGTGGTATCGGCGCGCTCCTCAACAAATGCAAAGAAGCGGCTGCCGACGCGCTTGGAGCGGCTCGGGACCACGGCCAGCAACACGCAAACCACCGCAAACAAGCCAAGGATAACGAGCGTTTGGATACCAGTGCGGGCAGACAACAGCACCGACATGGCGAGCACGGGACCGAGCTCGCCCCAAGTGCCATACGCGAGAATCGAGTCGCCCACGCGCGTGCCGGTGAGCGAGCGCTCACGCATGATGGGCACAAGCGTACCGAGCGCCGTCGAAGTGAGGGCAAGCGTCACGGCGATACCGTCGAAATGACTGACTGAGAACCACGGGGTAAAGCGCACGGCAAGCCAGGCGATACCAAACGTGACGACCCACGTCGCCAAGCCGTAGCGCCCCTCGACGCCTGTGATGCTCTTGGGGTCGATCTCAAAGCCGGCAAGCAGGAACAAAAAGGCCAGGCCCAGCTCGGACACAAGCGAGACCTCAGCATCTACATGGATGACGCCGAGCATATGGGGTCCCAGTACCGCGCCGAGCACGAGCAAAAAGACCGTCTCGGGAACGGGTTTTCCGGGAATCGCCGAGGCGATAAAAGGACTCGCAAAGGCCACGAGTGCGATGATGGCGAGCGAAACGAATGCCATGTGATGCCTTTCTCTTGTTTGCGCTTCACTGTAGCACCCTCGCCGTCCTCAACGCGCCGCGAGCTGTCGTATCATAGTGAGGTTTACAAACATGTGGCTCAAGGCGACCGCAGGGCAGACCCCGCAAACCGACCGCTGCCGCATACCGTACCGTACGCCCAACCGATCAGGAAGGCAGGAACCAATGGTCTCTCGTATCTACGTGGAGAAGAAACCCGGGTTCGACGTCGAGGCTCAGCAGCTCAAGGGCGAGCTGACCGAAATTCTCGGCATCAAGGGCATCGAGGCCCTGAGGATTATCAACCGCTACGACGTCGAGGGCATCGACAAGGAGCTTTTCCGGTCCTGCGTGCCGACCGTCTTTAGCGAGCCCCAGGTCGATGTGACCTACGACGAGCTCCCCGCAAGCGATGGCGCCGTCTTTGCCGTCGAATTCCTGCCTGGCCAGTTTGACCAGCGCGCCGACTCCGCCAGCGAGTGCGTGCAGCTCATCAGCCAGGGCGAGCGCCCCGCCGTGCGCTCCGCCAAGGTCTATATGATCTCGGGCGCTCTGGACGAGGCCGCCATTGATGCCATCAAGCACTACGTGGCGAACCCCGTCGAGGCGCGCATCGCCTCGCTCGACCTGCCCGAGACGCTGTACATGGAGACCCCCGAGCCCCAGCCCGTCGAGGTGCTCGACGGTTTCCGCGAGCTCGACGAAGCCGGCCTTGCCGCCTTTATTTCCGAGCGCGGCCTTGCCATGGACGAGGCGGACATCGCCTTCTGCCAGCAGTACTTCCGCGATGAGGATCGCGACCCCACCATCACCGAGATCCGCGTGATCGACACCTACTGGTCCGATCACTGCCGCCACACCACCTTCGGCACCGTCCTGGACGACGTGACGATCGACGACGCCGTGGTGCAGCAGGCCTTCGACCGCTACATGGAGATGCGCCACGAACTCGGTCGCGACACCAAGCCCGTCTGCCTCATGGACATGGGCACCATCGGCGCCAAGTACCTCAAGAAGACCGGCGTCATGACCGATGTCGACGAGTCCGAGGAGATTAACGCCTGCACCGTCAAGGTGAAGGTCGATGTCGACGGCGAGGACCAGGACTGGCTGTTCCTCTTTAAGAACGAGACCCACAACCACCCGACCGAGATCGAGCCCTTCGGCGGTGCCGCCACCTGCGTGGGCGGTGCCATCCGCGACCCGCTGTCGGGCCGCAGCTACGTGTACCAGGCCATGCGTGTCACCGGCGCCGGCGACCCCACCGTCCCCGTGTCCGAGACGCTCGAGGGCAAGCTGCCGCAGCGTAAGCTCGTGACCACTGCCGCCGCCGGCTACTCCAGCTACGGCAACCAGATCGGCCTTGCCACCGGTCAGGTCAACGAACTCTATCACCCCGGCTACGTGGCCAAGCGCATGGAGGTTGGCGCCGTCGTGGGCGCTACCCCGGCAAACCACGTGCGCCGCGAGTGCCCCGCCCCCACCGACAAGATCATCCTGCTGGGCGGCCGCACCGGCCGTGACGGCATCGGCGGCGCCACCGGCTCCTCCAAGACCCAGAATACCGAGTCCATCGAGACCTCGGGCGCCGAGGTCCAGAAGGGCAACGCCCCGGTCGAGCGCAAGCTGCAGCGTCTGTTCCGCCGCGGCGACGCCTGCCGTCTGATCAAACGCTGCAACGACTTTGGCGCCGGCGGCGTCTCGGTCGCCGTGGGCGAGCTTGCCGACGGCCTGTATGTCGACCTGGACACCGTGACCAAGAAGTACGACGGCCTGGACGGCACCGAGCTCGCCATTTCCGAGTCTCAGGAGCGCATGGCCTGCGCCGTCGCCGACGGTGATGTCGAGGAGTTCATGGGCTACGCCGCCGAGGAGAACCTGGAGGCTACCGTTATCGCCGAGGTTACCGCCGAGCCGCGCATGCGCATGGCCTGGAACGGCGTCGCCATCGTCGACCTGTCCCGTGAGTTCCTCAACTCCAACGGTGCGCCCAAGCATCAGACTGCTCACGTCTGCGCCCGCAGCGTGTGGCAGCCCAGCTGGGCCGGCACCACGCTTGCCGAGCGCATGACCTCGCTTGTCACCGACCTCAACGTTGCCTCCAACAAGGGCCTTTCCGAGCGCTTCGACTCCACCATCGGTGCCGCAACCGTGCTCATGCCCTTTGGCGGCAAGACGCAGCTCACCCCGAGCTCTGCCATGGTCGCCAAGTTCCCCGTGGACGGCGAGACCACCACGGCGAGCGCCATGGCATGGGGCTTCAACCCCTACCTGATGGAGGCCGACCAGTTTGCGGGCGCCTACCTGTCCGTAGTCGAGTCCATCGCCAAGCTCGTCGCCGCCGGCTTTGAACACAAGCGCGCCTACCTCTCCTTCCAGGAGTACTTCGAGCGCCTGCGTACCGAGGCCGAGCGTTGGGGCAAGCCCATGGCAGCCGTTCTGGGTGCCCTTATGGCCCAGGTCGACCTGAGCGCCGGCGCCATCGGCGGCAAGGACTCCATGAGCGGCTCGTTTGAGGACGAGGCCGGAGAGCTCAACGTTCCGCCGACCCTCATCAGCTTCGCCGTGGCCGTAGGCCGCGCAGCCCGTGCCACCTCGCCCGAGTTCAAGGGCCTGACGCACCGCGTCGTCCGCATCGCCCCCGCCACCTATGGCGAGGACTACCGCCCCGATGCCCAGCAGCTGCTCGCCGCGTTTGACGCCGTCGAGGCGCTCACCGCTACCGGCGATGCCCTGGCCGTCTCCACGCCCGGCTACGGCTGCGGCGCCGAGAGCCTTTTTAAGATGTGCGTCGGCAACCAGATCGGCATCGAGCTTGCCGAGGATGTGGATGTGGAGAGCCTCTTCACCCCGCTCTACGGCAGCTTTATCGTCGAGCTCGCCGAGGATGCCGAGCTGCCCGAGGTCGCCGACGGCGTTGTCGTCGAGCCCTTGGGCACCACCGTCGAGGGCTATGTCATCGACACCGGCTCCGAGGTCATCGATCTCTCCGAGCTCCAGGAAGCCTGGGAGAGCGGCATCGAGGGCGTCTTTGCCTACCGCAGCACCGGCGAGCAACCCGAGGTCGAGACCATTGACTATCGCGCCAAGGACATCCACGTGTACGGCGCCGCCAAGATCGCCCGCCCGCACGTGATTATCCCCGTCTTCCCCGGCAACAACTGCGAGTACGACAGCGCCCGTGCCTTCCGCGCCGCCGGTGCCGAGGCCGACACCTTCGTGATCAACAACCTCACGCCCGAGGCTGTTGCCGAAAGCACCCACGAGCTTGCCCGTCGCATCCGCCAAAGCCAGATCGTCATGATCCCCGGCGGCTTCTCGGGCGGCGACGAGCCCGACGGCTCCGCCAAGTTCATCACGGCGTTCTTCCGCGCTCCCGAAGTCACCGAGGCAGTCCGCGACCTGCTCAAGGCCCGCGACGGCCTGATGCTGGGCATCTGCAACGGCTTCCAGGCCCTGGTCAAGCTCGGCCTGGTGCCTTACGGCGATATCGTCGACGCCACGTCCGACGCGCCCACGCTGACGTTCAACACCATCGGTCGCCACCAGAGCCGTCTGGTGCGCACCCGCATCTCGTCCAACCTGTCCCCGTGGCTGTCGCAGTGCAGCCTGGACGACCCCTACACCGTCGCCATCAGCCACGGCGAGGGCCGCTTTGTCGCCAACGACGAGGTGCTCGCCCAGCTGATCGCCAACGGCCAGGTCGCCACGCAGTACGTGGGCGAGGACGGCAAGCCCAGCATGGATCTTTCCGTCAACCCCAACGGCTCCGCACTCGCCATCGAGGGCATCACGAGCCCCGACGGCCGCGTCCTGGGCAAGATGGGCCATGCCGAGCGTCGCGGCGACAACCTGTACCGCAACGTGCCCGAGCATGTCCCCGGCGATAAGTTCATGCCGATCTTTGAGAGCGGCGTGGCCTACTTCGCTTAAACCTTTCCCATCGGGTACAATCCCCTCGGGTAACAACACCCGCCACCGACACATCCGGTGGCGGGTTCTTTTTTGCTTCGCGCATGCAGGAAGGACATCATGGAAAGCCGCAAGCCGTATCTCGCCACCCTACCCGGACTCATCCTGGGCTGTCTTGTTTGCTGTGCACTCTGGGGATCGGCCTTTCCCTGCATCAAGATCGGCTATGCGCTCTTTGGCATCCCCGCGCACGATAACGCCTCGCAGCTGCTCTTCGCGGGTCTGCGCTTCACCCTTGCCGGCGCCCTGGTTGTCGTTGGGATGAGTGCGGCCCAACGCCGCCCCCTCATTCCGCAGGCTCGCGACATCAAGCCCATCTTTGTCTTGTCGCTCTTCCAGACTATCGGGCAGTACTTCTTTTTCTATCTGGGCCTCTCGCGCGCCAGCGCCATGTCGAGCTCCATCATCGAGGCCAGCGCCAACTTCCTCGCAATCCTCTTTGCCGCCCTGGCATTTCACACCGAGAAGCTCGATACGGCCAAGGTGCTTGGCTGTGCGCTGGGCTTTGCCGGCGTCGCGCTCGTCAACCTCTCGGGCGCAGATGGCACCTTTGGCTTCAGGCTCGATGGCGAGGGCTTTATCCTAGCCTCCACTGTCGCGGGTGCTCTTTCGACCTGCCTGATCGGCATCTTCTCGCGCAAGCACGACGGCGTCTTGCTTGCCGGGTGGCAGTTCTTGGTCGGCGGACTGGTCCTCACCGCCATCGGCTTTTTGATGGGCGGCGCGCTCTCCCCCACTGAAATCGCCCCCGCCATCGCGCTCATTATCTATATGGCACTCATTTCCGCCGTCGCGTACTCGCTATGGTCGCGTCTGCTTGCCGTCAACCCCGTCAGCCGTGTGTCGGTCTTTGGCTTTATGAATCCAGTCTTTGGCGTACTGTTAAGCGCGCTGCTGCTCGGCGAGGGCGCTGGCACGAGCCCTGTGACCGTACTTGTTGCCCTGCTGTTGGTCTGCGGCGGCATCATCATCGTCAACAGGCCCAAAAAGGCCTAATGAACTGCCCTTATTTAGCAGAGCGGATTCACATACTTTAGTTTAATGGAGTACATCGGAGAGCCGAGGGCCGCCACGCACGCCAGCGTGTGCCCCTTTTCCTAGCGTATCTGAACGCCGGCTTTCTTCTTCTCGCGCTTTACGCGGTAGAGCTCCGCGTCGGCAGCACGAAGCAAGTCTTGCCAGGTATCGACGCCATCACCAACCCGTGCGTAGCCGATGGACATCCGCAACAGATACGGAACCTCGGCGCGCGCGAGCTCATCGTTGATTGTCGCGCACAGATGCATGATATCCTGTTCCGCCACTGCCTTTTGGAGCACCACGAACTCATCGCCACCATAACGTGCGATAAAGCCGCCAGACGCCGAGCAGACTTCTTTGAGCGCAGCGGATATGACCTGAAGAGCGTGGTCGCCCTCCACATGCCCATAGCGATCGTTAATCTGCTTAAAGCCGTCGGCGTCCATCATAAGCAGATATACATCTTCGGCCTGATCCACATTTGAGAAGAGCGACAGCATATAGGTCTCAAAACGGTTGCGATTGTTAAGTCCAGTCAACGGGTCGGTCGAGATGAGCTGCTCCTGGTAGATGATGTAGAGCAGCAACATGCTAATCATTATGCCGACACAAAGGCCGGGTACCGAGTATACGACCTGAAAGGTACCGCCCACCAGGGCCGGAATGGCGAAAAATGCCAAGGTTCGATAGATGGCCTTCGTCTGCAGGCTCTCGACCCTGCGAGATTGCACAAATGCATGCAGGGACGTATGTATAACGTAACAGTAGCTGACGATGGGCTGGATCATATAGGCAAAGCCGCGACGATACACGCCCTGCGAATCGATATAGAACAGGGCGTGCGTCCAGTAACTGGTAAACGCCAGCACGACCACCAGAGCCGTAGGCAACGCTACAAGCACCACCCTATAGCGCGAGGTCAAAAGGCGAGAACCCTGCACCGTCTCGGAATAGATAAACCAAATGAGACACGCGATAGCAAAGAGCGAAAACGAAACCGCGTTGGAAATCCAGTTGGCAGCAATGCCCAACGTGCCGTCCTCACCGTCCGAAAGCGTCCAGATCATATCGAATAATATGTACGCGGCAGAGGTGTAGCCAAGCATGCTAAACAATAGCTGCTGGGTGCTCGAGAACAAGGAGCGACGACTTCGCACGGCAAGCCCGATAAGAACAATCATGCATAGCACGAATATCTCAATCTTGAGTGCCTTAACCACTAGCGCCATCCCTTCAATACCCAAGTGGTCAGAATCGCCCAATTCGAATCAGGGCAATAAACACCCCTTTACTCCGCAGGGGTAAAGGGGATAATAGCAGAGCGCCCGAACATCACTGCAAAACAGTTTCTGTTCGGGCGCCCATACGGCGCGAATTGCACACGCCGGCATCATTGATGGGTATCGATTGCTACTCGCCATCGATGTCAGTCGCGACGGCCTCCTCTATGGCCTCGACACCGACAGGCGACAGATCCTCCTTGCCTTGGCAGAACTTCTTGTCGACCCAGCCAGTCAGAATCGGAGCCATGATCGCCGTGATGATAACGGCGGTGGCGATCTGCGCATACGCGGTGGGCGCAAGCTCGGCATAGCGCGGCGCGACCTCAGCAAGAGCAACCGGCGTGGTCAAAGCCGTGCCGGCGATGGTGGAGCAAGCAACGGCGGCCTTGCCGTTACCACCGCACAGGCGCTCGAACGCAAAGGTGATGGGACCGACGACAAACAGCGTGACAAGGCCCAGCAAGATGCCGGAAATACCGCCGGTGATAAAGCTCGACAGGTTCATGGACGCACCGAGCTGAAAGCCGATAACGGCGATCGCGGGATTGGCGCCGGGGACCAGCAGGTTCTTGATAAACGGGAACAGGTTGCCCAGAACCATGCCAATAACGAGTGGCAAGATGGAGCCGATAATGGTGCCAATTGGAATGTTGGCGAGGCCGGAAACACCGAGGATGATCATCGTGACGGCGGGGCCAGCCGTAAAGAACAGGATACCGACGGCGCCCTGCTCGGACTCATCGCCGAACTCGCCCATGATGCCCGTATAGAGCGCCATGTTGCAAAACGTGATGCCGCCGATGATAGACACGGAGCTCAGACCCAGGAAGTTGTCGTTAAAGAAATATGCCACGCCCAGGCCGAGAGCCGCTGCGACGACCAGCTTGGGGATCAGCACGACGATACCGGTCTTGATGGCACCCGGCGTGGACTTAAAGCTGATGCCGGCGCCCACAAACAGCAGGATCGCGGCGACGATGGTATTGGAGCCACCGCGGCAGGCAGCCGTAAAGAAGCCGCCGATCTCAAAAACCTGCGGGCAGAAGGTGTTGAGCAAAAGACCGACGATCATCGGATAGATCATGATGTCGCCCGGGATGCGCGGGACCTTGAATTTCTTTTGCTCGTTGGCGGTTGCTTCCTGTGCCATGAAACCCCCATTTCCGCTGACGGGGTACAAAAGCCCACGTCACGCTTTGCTACAGTAAAGTTTTACCATGGTACCAGAAGAAATAGACCAGCTCGGTGAAAAATCCGACGAGTTGGGATGGAACGAGATTCGGCGCCCGCGACGCCACCCCTATATAAGGCTCAAGACAATATAGAGTACGATGCCCGAGACGCAGCACCACAGCATCGATTTTGTCTTGACCGCCACGACCACGACGCCGGCGGCCGCAATCCAGGGAACCAAGGCAGGCCAGAGTCCCGCGTCGAACGCGCCGGGGCTCACCAAGTCGTTGGCGACCAGCGCGGCAAAGGCGGCGGGCGGGATATAGCCCAGGGCCTCGGTAATGCGGGGCGACAGGGTCCGCCCGCGCAAGGCGAACGCCGGCGCGATGCGAAAGAACGCGATAGCAGCCCACGACGACAGCCACAGAACCAAGAACTCGTTAACGGACATCGCGGGCACCTCTTCCGTCAAATACAGCATCGCACGCCAACGCAATGGCCATGCCGGCCACGACGCTTGCCGGCACGGCAATATTCGTGAGGCCCAAGAACTTGCATACGGCGACGGACACCGCGCCCGAAACCGCCGCGACAACGTTGCCGCGCGACAGCCGCTGCGAAAAGAGCAGGCAGATAAAGAGCGAGGTGCAGACAAAGGCTGCAATGGCGGTGGGAACATCGACAACGGCGCCGACGATGGCGCCCATCGTACACGAAACGCCCCATGTTGCGATGAGAATCACGTTGAGCACAAAGGACTCGCGCGGGCCCCAATCCTCCCCTTCAACCAACTTGGCAAGCGAGATGCCATATGCCTCCTCGGTAAGTGTCGCGGCAACAGCCAGCGTCTGACGCTTCGAGGCACCCGTCAGATGCGGCGCGATCGATGCCGAGTAAAGCGCAAAGCGCGAGGAGATGGCAGCAACGCTCGCGACGATCGATGCTGCAGGCACGCCCGCCAGCCACAGGTTGCAGATCATAAACTGGCCGCTGCCCGTCACAAACGTGCTGCTCAGGGCAAAGACCATCCAGGGTTCCATTCCCGTCTGCCCCATGATCATTCCGCACGGCGCGCCTATTGCAACATAGGTAAGCATCACCGGCCAGACGGTTTTAAAGATCCTAAGGACCATGCCACTCCCATTCTGGTAAGTCGTCTGCAGCGCACCTCGCAACGCAGCAGAAATATCAACCGGTGGCAATAAAGTTCGCCTACAATTGCCACCGGATCGAAAGACACATCTTTTTAGGAAGTCATTATGACAGCTATCGATCGAGACCGGGCGCGCGCAGCCTTCAAAAGCTACACCGATGCCTACGACGCCACCAACCCACGCATCGCGCTCAAAATCGAGCATACGTACCACGTGGCCGAGGCATGCGATGCCGTAGCGCGCGAGCAGGGCTGGTCGTCAGATGATATTGACTTGGCATGGCTTTGCGGCCTGCTGCACGATATAGGCCGCTTTGAGCAGCTGCGACGCTGGGACACCTTTAAGGACGCCGAGAGCATGGGCCATGCAGCGCTGGGCATCGAGGTCCTCTTTGGCGAGAATCCCGCCGATGCACCCGCCGTGACGAGCGTCCGCGACTTTATCGATGACCCGGCAGAAGATGAGCTCATCCGAGCGAGCATTGCCTATCACAGCGATTTCCGTCTACCCGCGCAGCTCGACGAGCGCACGCGGCGCTTCTGCGATATCGTGCGCGATGGCGACAAGATCGACATTATGCGCACCATCGCCGACAGCACCGTCGACACCATCCTCAAGGTGGATGAGGACACGTTTCTCGCCAGCCACTTCTCGACACCGGCGCTTACCGCCTTTGACGAGCATCGCTGCGTCGCGCGTGACGAGCGCAACGAGCCGGCGGACTACCTGGTGGGGCTCATCTGCTTTATGTTTGAGCTCGTCCATCCGGCAAGCCGTGCACTGGCGCGCGAGCAAGGCGATATCTATCGCCTGCTCGACGCGCCCTTTGGCATTACGCGACCCTTTACCGACCCCGCCGCGCAGGCAACCTGGAGCCGCCTTAAGGACGAGCTGCGCCGCTGGCTGACGCGCGCTTAGCGCTCAAGCTGAGCCAGCAGCTCCTCAACGATCTCAACGGCATCGCCGACGACCTTGTACTGGGCGGCACCAAAGATGGGGGCATCCGGGTCCTCATTGATGGCGACAATGCACTCCGCCCCACCGATGCCGGCGAGATGCTGGATAGCGCCCGAGACACCGATGCTCACGAGGAGCTTGGGCGAGACCGATACACCCGTCTGGCCAATTTGGTGGCGATACTCCAACCAGCCTGCCTCCACAATGGGACGCGTGCAACCAAGCTCGGCACCCAGGGCATCGGCGAGCTTTCGCATCAGGGGCAGATTCTTCTTGGAGCCGATGCCGCGGCCCACCACGACCAGACGCTCGGCATCGGCAATTGAGGCCTGCTGTCCCCACTCCTCGGCGGGAATCGAGATCTCGACGCGGGCCTTAACGTCATCCGCAAGCACTACCTGGGCAATCGTGCCGGAGCGGCTATAGTCAAACTCGGGCGCCTTAAAGATGCCGGGGCGCACCGTTGCCATCTGAGGACGGTGGTTGGGGCAGATAATGGTGGCCATCAGGTTGCCGCCAAACGCCGGGCGCGTCTGCTGCAGCAGACCCGTCTCCGTATCCATCGAAAGCACCGTGCAATCGGCCGTAAGGCCCGTCTGCAAGCGCACGGCCACACCAGGCGCCAGCTCGCGACCAAAGGCGGTCGCACCGTACAGAATGGCCTCGGGCTTGCGCTCGGCTACCAAATCGCAGATCAAGCGGGCGTAGACCTCTGCGTCGTTCTGACGCAGGCGCTCGTCACGACAGACCAGAACTTCGTCCGCACCGGCGCAAATCAGATGCTCCAGGTCCCCGAGTGAGCCCTCGGGGCTCATGCCGACCAGTGCCACCAGACGGCAGCCGCGGGCATCGGCAAGCTCGCGCCCCTTGCCCATGAGCTCGAAGGCCACGGATGCAACGGCATCGTGCTCGTCAGTCTGCACGAAGATCCAGATGTCTCGATATGCGTCAAGGTCTGCCGCGCCGGCGGCCTCGTCGCGCTCAATCGAGATGGCGTTGACGGGGCAGGCGTCGACGCACCCACCGCACAGGATACAGCCGTCGGTTACGCGGGCACAGCGATTGGGGCGCTCACCCTCCACCACAATGCCGCCCGAGGCGCAGGCGCGAACGCAGCGACCGCAGCCGATACAGGCTTCGCTATCGATAATCAGCCCGCTCATCTATGCCATCCCCTCAATAATCTTGGCAAGTTTTACCGCCTGCTCGGACGCCGTTCCCTCAACGGCCTCGCACGTTTGGTCACGGTCGGGCACAAACGAGCGCACGACCTGCGTCGGTGATCCGGCAAGACCGCAACGCGCGGGGTCGGCGTTCACGTCGGCGGCACTGACCACGCGCACGTCCGCCTCCTCCGCCGCGCGAATACCGGCAATACTCGGCATACGCAACTGGCCAATCTCCTTGGCAGTCGTCATCGCGCACGGCATCTCAAGACACACCGTCTCCTCGCCGGCATCGCATCCGTGAACGAGCGCCAGCGAGCCACACGTCGTAAAGCCCGCGCTTTGCACGCAACTCACGTCGGTCACGCAGGGAATCTCAAAGGCACCGGCAAGCTCGGGACCAATCTGGGCCGTATCGCCATCCACCGCCATCTTGCCGCAGATGAGCAGGTCGAAGTCCTCGTCGAGTGCCTCGATGCCGCATTTGAGAGCATAGGTGGTCGCCAGGGTATCGGCACCTGCAAAGGCGCGATCGGTCAGCAGCAGCGCGTCGTCGGCGCCTCGAGCGATGCAGTCGCGCAGCAGCGACTCGGTCGCGGGGATGCCCATCGACACCACCGTCACGCGCACATCCATGCCAAAGCCGATAAAGTCGTCCTTCAGCGCCAGCGCGCATTCCAAAGCGCTCGCATCAAAGGGATTAATGACCGCCTGCTTGCCATCGCGCACGATGGTATTGGTCTTGGGGTCCATCTTGACCTCGGTGCTGCCCGGCACGGCCTTGACGCACACCACCATATGGAAATCGCTCATCTTCACGCGCCCCCTTTCTGGACGAGCTCATCCAAGAGCTTCTCCGAAAACAGGTTGCCGCGACCCAGCTGCCCGTCGGGATCGAGCTGGAGCTTGAGCCGCGCCGACTCGACCATGGCCTCGTGACCGTACATCGTCTCTAAGAAGCCCGCCTTGATCTTGCCGACGCCGTGCTCGGCAGAAACGGCACCGCCCATAGCCGTTACCTCCGCAGCCCACTGGGCAAACAGCTCGCCACCGCGACGGTAGTCTTGCGCATCGCGCGGCAGGATGTTCACATGCAGATGGTTATTCCCGATGTGTCCCCAGGCAGCAGACTCAAGCCCGCTTTCGGCCAGCGTGCGGCGATAGAGGGCCATGACATCGGCAAGGCGTGCATTGGGCACCGACATATCCGATCCCAGCTTGGTAATGGTGGGGTCGATGCGGCGACGCTCGTCAATGAGCATATTGACGCTCTCGGGGACCGCGTGGCGGAAGAACCGCTGGCACTCGCGATCGACTTCGGTGCGGGCGACCCATGTCGCATCGTCGCGGCCGCCCGCAAGCTCCAGCACCCATCCCAGGTGGCACAGCCCCTCGGTCGCCTGCGCCTCGTCATCGCAGTCGAGCTCCACGTAGACACAGACCTTTGCCTCGTCGTCGAGCGCCGGCAGCGAGGCAAACGCTGTCGACTGCTCGCGCTGGCGACGCAGGATATCCAGGGCGCCAGCATCGAAATACTCAATAGCGGCGGCATGGGACAGCACGGGACGCACGGAATCGGTAAAGGACACGGCCTTGTCTTCGCTATCGAAAAAGCAACTCACACCCCATACGACCGAAGGTGCCGCCTGCAGGGCGATCTCGAGCTCGGTAATGACGCCGAGCGTGCCGCACGCACCGATAAAAAGATCGATGGCGTCCATATCGTCCGCAACGAAATAGCCTGAGGCATTTTTTGTCTCGGGCATGGTATAGCTGGGAAGATCGAGCTCGAGCGTACGGCCCTCTGCCGTCACGAGCGACAGGTGGCGGCCCTGGGCAAAAGCCTCGCCGCGCTGAAGCTCAAGCAAATCGCCATCAGCCAGCGCGACGTGGAGTCCCGTGATATGCGGGCGCATGGGACCGTAAGCGTAGCTGCGGGCGCCGGAGGCATTGCATGCCGCCATGCCGCCCAGACAGGCAGATGCCTCGGTGGGATCGGTGGGAAAGAACTGCTCGGGGGACTCTTGGAACTCCTCGTAGGCCTCAAGCGATGCCTGGTCCCAACCAGCGGTCGGCAGTACCTTCTTGCTCAGCTGCTTACGCAGCTCCGAGAGCACAACGCCCGGCTCCACGCGCAGCAGAAATTGGCCTTGTTCATCGCGGCGAAGGCCCAAGTAGCGATTCATACGGGAAGTATTGAGGATATGCCCACCGTGGGGCACGGCACCGGCGGCAAGGCCGGTTCGGGCGCCCTGAACCGTTACCGGGACACGCTCGGCATGGAGCGTTTCCAAAATGGCACGGACCTCGTCTTCCGTTGTCGGAAACGAGATGCTCGATGCTTCGCCCGATGCGCGAGATTCATCGCGGCCATACTCCTCGAACTCGTCGGTGAAGGGTTTAATGGTTGCAGACACGCGAACTCCCCCTTTAGCTAACTACAGTGTTTGCAGGGAGATGTTACCGCATCGTTTCGTCGACGTGTTCGAGACCGTCTCCATAATTGGCGTTTTTACGTTCGTGCAATTCGGCGAACGGCAAGGCTTCCTCGGCAGACGATGCTTTTGACACATATCGCCCCGCCGTCGCCGACCGCTCGATTGTCGCTCGAAAAAAGTTGAAGTAATTTTTTCCACCTTTTACCTGCGGAGATGTCAATCCGTCAAGCATTTGGTCAGAAATTGGTCAAGTAGCGGCTGATACGGTCGGCATCGACAGCCAAAACCGATAGAAGTTTGGCCCCAGAAGCAGGGAGGTTCCCATGGCATATTACTGGCCCCAGTACGGCGTCGCCATCGAGGTCGACGACGATCCCTATCTCCTGCCTTTCGACGAAGAGGCGTTCCCCGATACGGCGGTCTACCACGTCACCACCGATGTTATCTGCGACCCCGAGTCGTTCTCGGCGCTCGCCCACCACATCGCGCGTATCCACGACATCGAGCTCCCTCACGACTTTGACGAGCTCATCTACTCGCGCCGCCTGATGCTTCACATGCTCTTTGGAGCGGACCCGTCCACGTTCGCACGTGTCTACACCACCAAGGACGCCGCATGAGTGCGAAGAAGCCGCCCCGCCTCGCAGGACTGGGGCGTCGCAAGAAACTCGTCGTTGTCTGTCTGGCTATCGTCTGCGCCCTCATCGCCGTAGGGCTATACGCCTGGCAGTCGCAGCCCGTGCCCGAAGCGGGTGCCTCAGTCACGACGGCAGAGGGTAAATCGCGACAAGAAATCCAAGATGAGCTCGATGCCATCGTCCGCGACAACATGATGACGATTTCGGTCGCGCCGGTCGCTCAGCTACAGGAGGACGGCAAGCTGCGCGTCAACGTGCAAAACGTCCAAGACAATAAATTTCCCCAGCGATTCCGCGTCATCCAAAACGACGAGACCATGTACGAATCCGGTGTGGTCGAGACCGGCAAGACAATCGAGACGTGCCCCGCCGGCGACATCAAGGAAGGCGAGGCGTACATCGAGATCCAGGCACTCGATGCCAAGACCCTCGACAGCCACGGCAATCCGACACGTGTCAAGGTGCGGGTTGAGCAAACCGAGAACTAGCTTTTCCGGCCGACGCGGCACCGCACGCAATTCACCAGCATTCGTCCAATCATCGCGGGGACGGCCCGCGGCGAATAGAAAGGAACGACCATGGACATCACCAGGAACATGAGCGGAGCCAGAGCGCTCGTCGTGGGCGCAGGGCTCGCGCTCGCGCTCGCAATGGGCGCCGCCCCGACGCCAGCTATGGCAGCCGGGCGCGTTGGAACCACGAAGGTAATGGTCAGGACCGAGATCGACAACGTTGAGTTCAAAGTTCCGACGGTTATTCCCTTCGTCGCCAAGGCCGACGGCACGCTTCAGGGCCCCTCAGAAGACGCGACCACCATCGACAATCATTCGGCCTACGGCATCCATGTCACCAACATGAAGATCGACGCCATGAACACCTGGACCATTGCTGCCGACGCCAAGGCCGGAACCGCACAGAACTCCATCGACTTTAAGGTCGGCCCCGACGGCGCACTCCAGAACGCCAGCGCCGCAATGCAGGAGACGGGCCTCGATCTTTCCAAGAACGCAGCCTTCGACATGGGCTACCAGGGCATTGCCGGCGGCACGGACAAAATTAAGCTCAAGACAAGCGGAAACGTCGCCCGCGTCACGCGCGACATCTTCCGCGTAACCGGCGAAGGCGATCAGGTCGCAACGATCACCTGGACGGTCGAGCCCGGTGCGCACACGGCATAAGGCTATCGCCCTGGCCGCCACCGTCAGCATCCTAGCGTTTGGGCCAGCCATGGCCTTTGCCCAGCAAGAACAGGCACAGGCCGCCACGCAAGTGACGGTCGATCTCTCGGAGCTCGACCGCGGCGACCGCGAGGAACCGTTGGCGCAGACAGGCGACAGACGATGGCTCTTGGCAGTAGGTGCCACAGCAGCAGGCGCGGGGACCGCCGGCCTCGGTCTGCACATCAAACACAGCCAGAAACAAAACACGGATAGGCCGCACTAAATTAGCTAAGGAGACCCCATGGCATCGAAGAACCTTTTGCCCGTCGTCGCACTCTGCGGCGCGCTCGCAACCGGAACGCCTGTCGCCGCTTGGGCGACTCCCGTCATGGCGGACTCCTTACCAGCAGCCCTAAGTTCCGCCCCAAATCCGTCGAGCGCCATTGCGTGCAAGCGTTTTTCGATCGCGCAGGCCGCGATCTCAACCTCGGGATGCCTTCGTCGTAATACGGATGGCTCGATAGTCGTGGATATCAAGCGTTCGAACAAGGCAAACGGCTCCCAGGCGGGGTGCGCCGTCTGCACGTGGCGCTCGGTTGTGCTCGATGCAGATGGCGATCCATGCAATTTAGAGCTGCGCATCGACATCGCTTCGGTCGATGACTCGGCGAACGGAGCGAAGGTCGTCTTCGACGGTGCGTTTTTCGAGAAAGGAGGCAGTATATGTCTGGGCTGCGCCGCCGCGAATGCAGACGACACGCAGCCCACCCTCTCATTCACGGCATCGTTGCAGCTGACCAAAGCCGGCACCGATGCCGTCGCGGCGGGAGAAGCGTCCCTGCTGTTCTACGCCGTCAGCACCAAAGACACAGACGCTCATTTCGAGAAGCCAGCCGGATCACTCAGCCTTACACGAGGGATAGAGGCAGGCCCTATTGAAATCGATGCCCACGCGCAAAGCAGGCAACGTATTCTTGCCGACCCGGCGCTTCTCGAAGTGGAGTGGAACGGATCCGGAGCCATCGGAATTCTCCCCTCCACGCTTGACGCCAAGACGCTCCCCTCAAACGACGAACCCATCAACGCAACCACACAAGAAGAGAGCGCGGACAAAGAAGCAGGTGCGGGCGACACGCCGTCGCCGACAAACAGCGTCCCAGCTTCTTTCGAAGCACCGAATGAGCCCGCTACCGATCCAAACGATCCCGAGCTCGCGGACAGTCTGGGGCTTGCTGATCCTCAAGAGATCGATGAAGGTAACTGCTGCGTGCTTGCCGCGCTCGACCACGCGGAGGTCATCGACGCTGCGAACATCGAAGTTGCCGCCGCCAATCAGCCCGTCCGCAAGTCGGCCATCATCGCATTTCCCGAATCCATCGAAGTCGTCTTTTTGCCATCGGGCGAGGTCGTGGCCCCAACACTGCTCACCCTGTTGGGCGCCAAGAATACTCGAAACGAAATTAAAAAGGTCACGGTTGTCGACCCTGCAACCACCGCTAAACTGCGTCTATACGCCGTTGCCCCAGACGGAGGCAAAACCTTGGAATTCGATGGTGACACACTCCTAGCCTGGCGACGTCTGGACATTATGCAAGACGTCTCGTATCAAATCGAACTCGAAGGGTTTGATCGTGCCCGCGATGCCAATATCATCGCCGCGGCTATTGAATCCCCACAGCGGCTTATGACACTGCGCTTTGACTACTATCCCTATGTCCCGACAACCACCTGAGGCTTAAATGCTGCGCATCATTCCTAACACCACTTATATAACGTATTAGATGAGTCGCGATGTGCCTCGCATTTCGTTCTGCTACGATTGCCACGTTGGCATCAATACAGGAGGGCTCATGCCGGGCTTGGGAACAGTCATCAACGTTGTGCTTTTAGTTGCGGGCGGTCTTTTGGGATTAGCGGGCGGCCGCTTCATTACACCGTGCATCCAAGACACGCTCATGAAAGCATCGGGGCTGTGCGTCCTGTTTATCGGCTTGGGCGGCACCATGCAAAAGATGCTCGTCATCGATGGAAAGGCGCTGTCGACCACCGGTACCACCATGCTCATCGTCTCATTTGCGCTCGGTTCGCTCATCGGCGAGGCCATCAACTTGGAGGCCGCCATCGAGAACCTTGGCGAATGGCTCAAGCGCAAGACTGGCAGTGAGGGCGATAACGAGTTCACCAACGCTTTTGTCTCGACTTCACTCACCGTGTGCATCGGCGCCATGGCCATTGTGGGATCGATCCAGGACGGCCTGCTCGGCGACTGGTCAACGCTTGCCCTCAAGGGCGCACTGGACTGCATCATCGTCTGCACCATGACGGCCTCGCTTGGCCGCGGCTGCATCTTCTCCGCCCTGCCCGTCGCCGTGTTCCAGGGGACGATCACGCTGTTTGCCGGCGCACTCTCCCCCATCATGACCACGGCAGCCCTCGACAGCCTTTCGCTCGTAGGCTCCATGCTCATCTTCTGCGTCGGCGTCAACCTCATCCGTCCTCAGACCTTCCGCACGGCCAATATGCTCCCCTCCGTCGTCATCGCCGTCATCTACGCCCTCCTGTTCTAAATCTATCAACGCAGCGGTATCTCGAACACCTGTTTGATGCTGTGCTATGATATGAGGTCACCGAAGCTGCGTTAGGAGAGGAGAAGCGGTGGCCGACCAGGACATCAAGATGCTCATCGAGCGCATTATGGCCGAGGCCCGGACCCATCAGTCCGCCCGCTTCTCAAACGAAATCTACGCAGACGAGCCGATTCTCAAAACCGGCCGACAGATGCAGAATTTCCTCCCCGACCAGTACCGCAAAATGCGCGAGATATCGCGCTGGCAGGATGACCCCAAGGGCGGCGCGGGTCGTTGGCTTTCGGAAGCCGAGCTTTTCTACCGCCAAGGCCTGCTGATGGCCGACTTTGAGGACGACTGCCCCTACAACGGCACCTTTAAGTCGTACTTTCCCACCTACAACGCCATGAGCGACCGGCAACTGCGCGGCTACTTTACCTGGCGTGCCCAAGTGCGTCGCGGAACCGTCGAGGAAACGTCTACGTCCTTTGCCTTTCTGTATCTCTATGAGCTGATTTGCGGCATTGGCGTAGATAATCCGCTCGATGGTTTTAACAAGATCAAGGCCTTTTGGGATGTCTATCGCGCCTTCGAGCCCGGCATCGACCGGTTTGCGCGCGTGTGGCTGCAAGATTACGCCGTGTTCCACGGGCTCGACCCCAAGCAGCTTCGCGACTCTAAAACCGTCATGTTCGATAACGCCCTTATCGAGCTGCGGCGCGCGGCACGAGACCTTGTACCAGCACCGGCACCGTCCGGCCAGACCCCTAAGCGTCGCAAAATCTCCGAGCCCACGCTCCCCCTTCCGCCCGATGAAGCGCGCGAGGAGCGACTCATGGCCGCCATCAACGCCCTCTCCACGTACAACCTAAGTAGCTCGCGGCTCGACCGCAGCCACCACCGCGATCTGCGCCACGTGGCGTGCGCCGTGTATGTCCGCATGGCGCGCTACTATGACACGCACCGAAAGACCGGCATCGTGGCAAGTTTATTTGGGGAGGAGACGGCAATGCCCTACACCATGTTTGCCTCGGCCGTATTCTTTGCGCCCGAGCGCCACGAGGACTGCGAATACCGTCTGGACCCCATCCATATCTACCGTTGCCAAAACGGTTTTTGGGAATGCATGCGGATTCACGGCAGCAGACAAAAGAGCAGCAAACTTGGCGAGATGATGCGCGCCTGCGACCAACGCCTGCGCCTGGCCCTGGACCCTGCCCATCCCCTGAAGGAAGAAAAGGTCCCCAAATATCTGGCCAAGATTATCGATGACGAGATTGTGGCATGGCTTTCGTGGGACGCCGCACACCAGCCCGTCAAGATCGATATCGATTTGAGCCAGCTGGGGCACATTCGGAGCGCTGCCGCACAAACGCGCGAAGCGCTTTTGATCGACGAGGAACGCGAGGACGGCGCGTCCGCAGAAGCCGAGGCAGCGGACTCAGGGCAACCGGAAGCCGAGCCCGTAGCCGACGCGATGGTCGAGGCGGTCGCGGCGGCTGCAGGGCGGGACGAGTCCGACGGGCCGACCATATCCACCGAACAGTTTGGTGTCGTGGCACCGCTTCTCGCGCCGACGCCCGCGTTCGCAGCTGCTGCGCCCGCTGATGCCGCGAACGAACTCGCGCCCGCCGCAGACGCCTATCTCCGCGCGCTGCTCGAGCACAACGCAGTACAGGCGGAATCGGCGGTAGTGCAATCGGAGCAGAGCGAGGACATGCTCGTCGATACCATCAACGAGGCGCTCTTTGACCTGGTGGGCGACACCGTAATTGAATTTAGCGCGGCAGGGCCGCAGATTATCGAGGACTACGAAGCAGACGTGAGAGGATACCTAGACCATGAGTGATACCGCATCCGCAGCACCTCGCGTGCCCAAGCGCGTCGCTGCCGTCATTCTCAACTCGCTCAAGGGCGGTGTGGTCCCGCGCATCGGCCTTCCTTACATCACCGTAGGGCGCGAGGTCGAGATCCGCGCCCTGCTCACCGATCTGAGTCTCATCGCCGACGGTGGCGCGAGCTTCCGCTTTCTGGTCGGTCGTTACGGCGCCGGCAAGAGCTTTTTGCTCCAGACTATCCGCACGCACGCCATGGGCGAGGGATTCGTCGTCGCTGATGCCGACCTGTCGCCCGAGCGCCGCCTGCAGGGCGGTCAGGGACAGGGCCTTGCCACCTACCGCGAGCTCATCCGCAATATATCGACCAAGACGCGCCCCGAGGGCGGTGCGCTCAACCTTATTCTGGATCGCTGGGTCGTCTCGTGTGCCGACGTCGACGAGTCTGCCGTCAATGCCCAACTGGCCCCGCTCGAGGAGATGGTCCACGGCTTTGACTTTGTCCGCATGCTCCGCCGTTATCGCACGGCCGTATCCGAGGGCGACGAAGAGGCCATGAGCCGCGTGACCAAATGGATTCGCGGCGAGTACCGCACCAAAAGTGAGGCACGCGCCGAGCTGGGCTCCTCGACCATCATCAGCGATGACGACTGGTACGACTACGTTAAGCTCATCGCGCGCTTTTTGGTCTGCAGCGGCTACAAGGGCATGCTGGTGCTCATCGACGAGCTCGTGAATCTGTACAAGATTCCCAACGCGATCACGCGACAGTACAACTACGAGAAAATCTTAACGATGTACAACGACACGCTCCAGGGCAAAGCGCAGTACCTGGGCGTGATCATGGGCGGCACGCCGACCTCTATCGAGGACCGCCGCCGCGGCGTCTTTTCCTACGAGGCCCTTCGGAGCCGTCTCGCTCAGGGCCGTTTTGCGCGCGATGATCTCAAAGACATGCTCGCGCCTATCATCCGCCTGCAGCCGCTCACCTACGAGGAGCTGCTGGTGCTCATCGAAAAGCTCATGCAAATTCACGCCGGCTACTTTGGCTGGACGCCCACGCTTACTGAGAACGACTTGGTGGACTTCCTCAAGATTGAGTTTGGCCGCGTGGGGGCCGACACGCATCTGACGCCCCGCGAGGTCATCCGCGACTTTATCGAGCTGCTCGACATCCTATGTCAAAACCCCGATGCCAACGTGGCCGAGTTGCTGCAAAGCGTCGGCGGCGACGCGCTGGCGCCGACAGCAGCAACAGGCGACACCGGCACCGCAGGCGGCGACCGCAACTTCGCCGAGTTCACCATCTAACCTACCAAAAAGGGACAGGTTTATTTTGACAGGTTTTATCTGGGCAAACGTTGAAGCAGTCATACAGCAAGCCACTGCCCACCGCGTTGAGAGATTCGTTGTTGAAAGGAGGACCCGTGAACGCCTTTGACCGCTACGCCCCGTTTATCCAAGACTTCATCTACTCCCACGATTGGGAGAGCTTGCGCTCTATCCAGGTTGCGGCAGCAGATGCCATCTTTAACACGCAGGACAATGTGCTCCTGACGGCATCAACGGCTTCTGGCAAAACCGAAGCGGCCTTCTTTCCCATCCTGACCGAGTTTTGGGAGAACCCGCCCGCAAGCGTGGGTGCCCTCTACATCGGCCCCCTCAAGGCACTCATCAATGACCAGTTCGTTCGTCTCAATGACCTGTGCGAAGAGGCCGATATCCCCGTCTGGCACTGGCATGGTGATGTCTCGCAGTCGCACAAAGCCAAGCTCATCAAAAAGCCGAGCGGTATTTTGCAGATTACGCCCGAGTCCCTCGAGGCGCTCCTGATCCATAAGCACACGGCGATCCCGCGCATGTTTTGCGACCTGCGCTATGTGGTCATCGACGAAGTCCATTCGCTCATGCGCGGCGACCGCGGCGGGCAGACGCTCTGTCTTATCGAGCGCCTCTCGCGCATGGCAGGCGTGCAGCCCCGCCGCATTGGCCTTTCGGCCACCATCGGCGACCCCGAGCGCACGGGCGCCTTTCTCTCGCAGGGAACGGGGCGCGACTGCGTTATCCCCCGCTTTGAGGAACCGCGCCGCGTGTGGCGCATCTCCATGGAGCACTTCTACAACTCGGGCCCCCAGGCTCAGCAACGAGGATTCGTAGGCACAGGTCCACAAGAAGCCGAGGTGCTTGCTTGCGAGCGTATTGAGACGGCGGCGCCCACGGCGCTGCCCGCATCCGGACAAGACATGTGCCACAGCGGACAGCTTACACAGGAAGAACACCGTCAACGTCGTGAGCAGGCGCGGGGCAAGGCCGCTCCCAAAGACCGTCGCACTTCCTCGGCCCCCGAGGGCGAAGTCGACATCCCACGAGCGACCGAACAGGCACTTCTCAACCCCACCGACACGGCGCCCGACAACGCCGACCCCGGCATGGGCTATATCTTTGAGCATACGCGCGGCCGCAAATGTCTGGTCTTTGCCAACTCGCGCGAGGAGGCAGAGGCCGTGTGCTCCATGCTGCGCAGCTACTGCGAGAGCCGGCACGAGCCCGACCGTTTTCTCATCCATCACGGCAATCTTTCGGCATCGCTACGCGAGACGGCCGAGGAGCTCATGCGCGACGAGGAGCAGACGCAGACAACCGTCACCACCTCTACGTTGGAGCTCGGTATCGATATCGGCCGCCTGGAGCGCGCCTTCCAGATTGACGCGCCGTTTACCGTTAGCTCCTTTTTGCAGCGCATGGGGCGCACAGGCCGTCGCGATCTTCCGCCCGAGATGTGGTTTGTCATGCGCGAGGAAGAGCCCGAGCCGCGCACGATGATGCCCGAAACCATTCCCTGGAAGCTCCTGCAGGGTATCGCGCTCGTACAACTCTATCGCGAGGAAAAGTGGGTCGAGCCACCCGAGCTCGATCGTCTCCCCTACAGCCTGCTCTATCACCAGACTATGTCGACCCTCGCCAGCACCGGCGAGCTCACGCCGGCCGAACTTGCCCAGCGCGTGCTCACGCTCAGCTATTTCCACCGTGTCTCGGCAGACGATTACCGTGTGCTGCTACGTCACCTCATTAAGATCGACCATATCCAGGTCACCGAAGGTGGCGGGCTCATCGTGGGTCTCGCGGGCGAGCGCATCATCAACAACTTTAAGTTCTACGCCGTGTTCCAGGAAAACGAGGAGTTTACCGTCCGGAGCGAATCGGCCGAGCTGGGCACGATCGTTAATCCGCCCCCGCCCGGTGAGCGCATCGCCATCGCCGGACACTGCTGGATTGTCGAGGAAGTGGACTGGAAGCGCCACACTGTCTTTGCCACGCAGGTCAAGGGCCGGGTGCCGGCCTACTTTGGCGACTGCCCCGGCGACATTAACACGCATGTGCTCGAGCGCATGCGCCAAGCGCTCACTGAGCACGCGGCATATCCGTACCTCATGGGCAACGCACGGGCACGCCTTGCACAGGCTCGTCATACCGCCGAGATTTCGGGCGCGGGAACTAAACCGCTCATTAACCTGGGCGGCGACACCTGGGTGCTCTTCCCCTGGTTGGGAAGCTACGCCTTTTTGGCGCTCGAGCGCATGCTCAAGATTAAATGCGCCGCGGAGCTGGGCCTTCGCGGGCTCGATCCGTCGCGTCCATACTTTATGCAGTTTAAGATGAAGGCCGATGAGGAGACGTTCTTTGAGGTGCTCGCCGCCGAGGCTGAGAAGGACTTCGACCCCATCGAGCTCGTCTATCCCGGCGAGGTGCCTTATTTTGATCGCTACGACGAGTACGTTCCCGAGGAGCTTGTGCGCAAAGGCTTCGCCGAAGGCGTGCTCGACATCGAGGGTATGAAGCAGCGCGTCCTCAGCTGGCGCGACCACGCATAAGACCAGTCTTTTTGGGACGGGGCTTGTTGAGCTACTTTGGCATAACCAAGAAGTAGCTAAAGAAGCCCCTTCATAAACAGATTGGTCGCAGGGAGACGCGCTAGTCGTGGAGAGCGGTGCCGAGGAAGTCGGCATTGAAAGGCACGGCTTCGGCAAAGGCGTAGTCGCCGTCGCTGGCGATGAGCAGGTAATTCTCTTCGCCGCCGAACTCCGCATCGCCACATGGGACCACCCAGGCGTGGGCGAATACCTCGAGTGCCGTGGCAGCGCAGTCGCGCAGGAACGTCACATCGCTCCCCTCGTTCGCGCTCACGATATTGGCCACGTAGATACCCCCGGGGTTCAGGCTGCCCCGCACTAAACGCAACGCCCCAATCGTCGCCAGCTCACGTACGGGCTCGGCACCGCCAAAGCAATCGCTCACGACCACGTCGTAGCGACGATGGCCCACGCTCGTCACGCCCAGATACGAGCGAGCCTCAGCGGTAATCACTCGCAGGCGATCGCCCACCGTGCGCTCCAGCTCGTCCAAGTAGAACCAACGGCGCGCCAGGCGCGTAATCTCGGCATCGTACTCAATGACGTCCATGCGCAAGCTCTCGTGCGACATCAGCGCAAACTTGGGATAGGCAAACCCGCCGCCGCCCAGCATGAGCATGCGGTCGATACCGTGACCATAGGCGTCATGCATTGCGCGCTCGGGCTCAAACACGTCGTCAAACGCACGATAGTACGCAAAGACGGGCTCTGCCCAACGCTCGCCAACGTAGCTTGCGCTTTGGTAGACTCCGCCTTGCACCAACACGCGAATCTCATCGCCGCCCTCATCGTGCACGCGTTTCACACGCGCCAACCCATTGCGGGTTCGCGCAACCTGCAGACAGGCAGCACGAACAGCGACAGCGGCCGCACCAAGCGCCGCGGCTCCCAGAGCAACGCCGGCAACGACGCCGGCAGAAACACTCGGCTTGTTCATCTAGAGCTCCTTTTGCAGATAAAGGCCATGGTCATAAAATCCAAGATGGCGATAGTACTCGCGTGTGCCAATCGCGCTAATCACGTTGATGCGCGCATAACCCGCATCCCGGGCAATCTCGCATGCACGCTCTACGAGCAAACGCCCCAACCCGTGATGCTGCGCCGCCTGTCCCTGGTCGCCCACACGTGCCGCCATACCATAAACGTGCACCTCGCGAATCATCGCCTCCTCCGGCCCCGTCGGCAGCTCGTCCGCGTGCGCGGCAACAAACGAACGGTCGGGCAGCGACAGGCGCAAAAAGCCGGCGATCTTGCCTTCGGGCGTCACCCACTGCAAAAAGCGTTCACGCGTCACCGGCGTCTCGTAAGCGACTTCATCAAGAAACAGTTCATCCAGGTCGGCACCCGCCGTGCTGATCTCGCGATAGCGAATCTCAAGCACCGTCACACCGTCACCCCGAGCAGCCAGGCGGTTCTCAACGAGCTGACGCAGGTTGGGCTTCTTGTTGCCCACCATGATGTCGTCGGAACTAAAGTCGCGAATCATGCGGCTGATACGGCAGAACGATGGCGTCACCACGATGTCATCGGCCAGCACGTCGAGCAGCTCCTCCTCGGTATAGGGGCGCCACTTGCCACGCTCGTAACAGCCCACCAAACGCGAGCCCTCGATGAGCGCGCACGGGTAGACCTTGACCTCGTCGGGCATAAAAGCGCCCTCGGTCATAAAGCGCTCGTAGTCGCGTTTGTCCCCCTCGGGCGTGGCGCCCAGCAAGTTGAGCATAAAATGCGCATGGATCTTAAAGCCAAACAGGCGTGCAAGCGAAAACGCCCGCTCGATCTGTGCCACCGAAATACGGCGTTCGTTGATGTCGAGCAGGTGCTGGTCGAGACTCTGGATGCCCATCTGAATCTTGGTGCAGCCCAGGCGGCGAACGAGCGTAAGCGCTTGCGGCGTCACGGCATCGGGGCGCGTCTCGATAACGAGTCCCACCACGCGATGCTTCGCCGTCTCGTTGATGCGCTGTTGCCGCTCAAGCTCCTCCATCGTCGCCGTCTGCCACTCGGCAACCTCGCCCCACGGCGTACCGGGGCCGTACAGACGACGCACCGCGCGGTTGTAGCCGCCCACGGCGGCATCCACACGCTCCTGCTCGTCGGCAACGCCGGCAGCAAGCTCGGCCTCGTCTGTCGCAATGCCGGCGGCCCGATAGCGCTCGCGACGCTCCGCCACTACCGACGGAAGAGCATCGGCGGGAGCGTCGTCGAGCAGGCGCCCCGCCTCGGCACGACTGATACCCGGACGCGCCAGCATGGGATTGGCCGCCACGCCGGCCACGGCATCGTCATTGAGCGCACGGAAAAGCTCCGACATAAACCATGTCTGATAGCCTTCCGGATAGTCGCTCCAGGTGCCACCGAGCACGATGAGCTCGATCTTATCGGTCGCATGCCCCATCTGCGAAAGTGCGGTCAGACGAGCACTCACCTGCAGATACGGGTCGAAGCAGTTTTGCTCCGCACGGGCGCACGCCGGCTCGTCGTGCAGATAGCTTTTGGGCATGCGCAGATCGCTGGGGCAAAACAGGCAATCGCCCGAGCACGGCCACGGCTTGGTGATGACGGTAATGGTCGCCACGCCCGAAGCCGTGCGACGCGGCTTCATCCTCAGCACTCGCAGCAACTGGCGTTCCAGATCGGCATCGACATTCCACGCAGCCCAACGAGCCGGCTCCTCGCGCTTCACCCACTGGTAAAACGGCAGCAGACGGCGCTTGGCCAGATCACGCTTGTCGGCACCCTCACGGCGCGCCTCGGCATGTATCAGTTTGACGAGTGCCTTGTCGTCCACGGTCTCACCGCGACGCAGGGCATCGAGTATGTTCAAAATAATCTGTTCCATGACCCCATTGTAAAGGCAAAGGCGCCGGAGTCCGTCACGGCTCCGGCGCCTGCATCAAACAGCGCGTATAAGCATCTATGTTTGCGGACTTAGCCCGCCGTCGTCATTCCGGATTGAACGACATGTCGCCCGAACCAACCGTAAAGCGATAGGTGGCGGACTTATCACCATTCTCGAACTCGAGGCTCGAAATCGCCTCATCGTCGTAGCTATCCGGAAGGAAATCGCTCTCGAAGTCACCGCTACCCAGAGTAAGGCTCGCCGTAAAGCCCGTAGAGTTCGGAACCGTTACCTCCACATCGCCCGAGTCCACGCTTACGTTCATCGACTTCGCGGGGGCCTGGTAGAGCTCGAACGTCACATCGCCCGAACCGACCTCTGCACTGAGCGCATCAGTCACGCTGCCCGTAAACTCAACGTCTCCCGAATTCAACGTTATATCCAGATCATGGCACGCAATGTCCGCGACCGCCAGGTCGCCCGACCCTACACTCGCCGTAATGCTCACCAGGTTATCCGCAACATCTCGCGGCAGCTCAATGGTAATTGTGCGGTCAATCGCGCGCTTATCATCGTAGTCGAACTGACTAATCTTGAGCGTAGAGCCCTTGACCTCAGCAAGGTTCCGGGTAGCCGCATCAGAGGCAGACGTCCCCTTCGCAACGCGGCCGCTTTCGATAACGCGCACCGGGCCGCCGGAGACGTGTTTGACCTCGACCGTCCCCGACGTCACATCCAAGTCGAGCGATTGGAACGCGTCTTCGTCAAAAGTCGTGCTCGAAAGCTGCTGAGGCCGAGCGGAATAGTTACCGCCATCCAAAAGATCGTCCTCGTCAAACATATCGTCCATACCAGACAAGCCAGGTACAACATCGTCGAGATCCCACGGACCATCAAAATGAATCAAAGTCCGCGAAATACCAAAGACAAGTCCGATGATGAGCACGAACGCTCCGATGCCAATGCCCAAGCGCCTCTTAGACTCATGCGAGAGCTTCATCATTCATCGCCCTCTTTGGTAATCGGCTCAGCGGTGGTCGCGGTAGCCATGTCAGCGCCAACCGCTGTGGAAACGTCCTCCCCCTTAGTCCTAGCGACCGCCGGTGCCGAACCAACCTGAATATCCCCGCGCGCCCAATCACCATCGAGTGCACGCGCCACCCAGTGATAGATGGGAATCGTGAAGAAGATCAGCGCGGCAAAGGGGCCGGCACCAAACAGGAACATCAGCAAAAAGAACAGTAGCCAACACACGGCCCAATACGGGAACGACTGGAACGGGCCCTTCACCGGAGTCGAGCCAACCGCACCGCCACTCGTCGCCTGCGCCGTAGCGGCATTGGCGGCCTGCGCACTCCAGCTTGCCGCTTGCGCCGCCTTGGCCGCAGCATCACTCGCCTGCGTTGCCGCCTCGGTAGCGCGCGCCGCCGCCTCATGGGTGCGAGCACGCTCTGCCGCCTCGGCCTCGCGCTGACGGGCGCGGTCCTCGTTCTCAAACTCGATATCGTCCTCAATCTCGTCGCTCGGATTGAGCAGCTCGTCCAGGCTCACACCATAGAGCTTGGCGAGCGAGATCAGGTTCTCGGTATCAGGCGAGCTCTCCGCACGCTCCCATTTACTGACCGCCTGGCGCGACAGCCCCAGCTTTCGCGCCAGCCCTTCTTGGCTAAAGCCTTTGCTGCGGCGAAGGTCGGCAAGCCGCTGTGCAGTTTCTACATTCATGGTTCCTCCTATGTGATGCCAGCCGTGCCGCCGGACCGTTTTTGTTCTTAAGGCGCCTTGCACAGTTAAAAATCTATCCGCCACCGCCAAAAGCATGCCACCTATTCTAGTGAGATTTTTGACAACCGGCGGTTGCGGGCACATATGAGCTGCGGAAATGTGTCCAAACAAAGCAATGACCCGCGGCTCAGTTGTCCCCGTTGCGGCGTTAACGGTAGTATGGTCGTACTGTTTATTCCGCACCGCCATCGGAGGGAGTTCCGCGCCGTGAACCGCGATTTCGCATCATCGCTCATCCAGCTCAACAATACGTTCTATCGCGAGCACTCCGCTTCCTTTTCCGATACGCGCCAAGCCCCGTGGCCCGGCTGGGTGCGCACCATGGACATCGCGCTTGAGCAGCTCGATGTGGCCACGATCGAGCATCCCGTCCGCGTCTTCGATCTCGCCTGCGGCAATATGCGATTCGAGAACTTTGCCGCCGGCGGGGCACTTGCCGCCAAGGGCGTCGACGGCGCAAACCCCTCGGCAGATGCCAGCTGCCCGTTTGAGTTCTATGGTGTCGACTCGTGCCAAGATCTGGCAATAGACGCCCACGGCCACGCCCTGCGCATTCCCAACCTGCACTTCCAGGAACTCGATGTGCTCGACGCCCTCATGAAGCTCAACCCCGCCGAGACGCCCGATGTGCTTTTCGATGCCCCGCTCGCCGACATCTCGGTCTGCTTTGGCTTTATGCACCACGTGCCGTCGTGCGAGTACCGCGTACGCGTGCTCGACGCCCTGGTACGCCAGACGTGCCCGGGCGGCATCATCGCCATCAGCTTTTGGGAGTTTATGAACGACGAGCGCATGGCGCGCAAGGCCGTTCGAGCCGAAGCCCGCGCCGAGCTCACCCCGCCGTTTGAGGGTTACGATTCCGCGCAGTTTGAAGCCGGCGACCACCTCATTGGCTGGCAAAACGACCGCCACGCCTACCGCTATTGTCATCACTTTGACGATCAGCAAATCACCGACCTGGTGCGCGGCGTCCGTACGTTCTACAAGAGCGGCGAGGTCCCCGTGCGCGAGCTTGAGCGTTTCCATGCCGACGGTCGCAGCGGCGAGCTCAACCGCTATGTGATTCTCAAGCGCCTGTAGGTATCGGCGACTCGCCGCCGAGCCGCACCGCATCTTTCGGGCAAACCATGCCCACCTTCTTCCAACGCATCGCCGAAACGCGCAGCCATGCGTTTCGCATTTATGACCAAGGAGCCTCATGGGAGCCGTCCACGTTCGCACGCCTAAGAACTTTGTACTCGAGGAGCGCCTGGAGCGTTACGCCGATGCGATTGAGACGAACCCCGAGGCCTATGTCGGAGATTGGCGCAAGGCCTGTGCGCCCGCAGGCAGCAAGCCTTTCGAACACCTTCACCTGGATCTTGGTTGTGGCAAGGGAACGTACCTTGTAGAGCGCGCGGCCCACGAGCCAAACACGCTCTTTATCGGCATGGACCAGGAGCCCATCTGCATCGCCTATGCCGCACAGAAAATCCGCGAGCAGGAGCTATCCAACGCGCTCGTCCTGCCCCGAGGTGCCGCATCGCTGCCACAGCTGTTCGCCGCAGGCGAGCTCGATGCCATCACCATCAACTTTCCCACGCCGCAGCCCAAGGCCAAGTACGCCAAAAAACGACTCGTCCATGTCGACCATCTGATGCTCTACCGCCCGCTCCTTACGGCTGGCGCCACCGTCACGCTGCGCACCGATAGCAAGCCACTGCGCGACTACGCCCTGGGGCAGTTTGCCGCGGCAGGCTACGACACGCTTTGGGTAAGTGACGACGTCCGCCGCGACCATCCCGAGCATCCCGAGACCGAATACGAGCGCCGCACACGCGAGATGGGCGCCGCCGTCTATGGCATTTGCGCCACACCCGGCGCGCAGCCCAGCGATGAACAGCTCGCGGCGGGCCGCGCGCAGGAGCAAAGCCTTGCCTGCTACCTGCCCGAAAACCTTGATGAGCTCACCTATGTACCTCTGGGCATGGAAGAGGCCGTCGAGAACTTTAGAAACCGCGCCCGCAAAGGCAAGAAGCGCCTGCCGCAAGAGTCCTAGGGGCTTCTGATGGTCGCGGCGTCGGCAAACAAGCGCAAATTGGCGCCAGCGAACGGCCCTCAAACCTAAGTGAGTAGACTTTTTTGCAATAGCCAGGCACAGCCCGCATAGCGAAACATAAAACCGCAGGTAGAACCCTTGCGCAAAAGTCATGTGCTCGCAATATCGCAAAAAGTCTACTCACTTGGCTAGCGACTACACTAAACGGCTGGGCAGAACGCCCATTTCCTGCATTTTCTTGCCTGCGAACGCATCGATGCGACGCTACGCCATAATAGTTGGCGGACAATCGCGAGAGAAAGCAAACACATGGCACAGACCACGACAGATACCGCCGCCAGCACCGTCTCCGGCGCCGGCGCTGCCAGCTCATTCTCGGGCGGCACGGGAACCGAGGCAGAGTTCGGCTCGCTCGGCGCGCTCTCCCCCACTTGGTGGGAGCCCGAGGACGGCAGTGAGCCCGAACCATGGCTCACGCCCGATCAGGCCTTCGAGCGCTTCTTTGAATGGACGAGCGACCGCGGCATTGAGCTGTGGGACCACCAAGAAGAGGCCCTCATGGACCTGGCTGCCGGCGATCACGTCATTTTGGGAACACCGACCGGATCGGGCAAGTCGCTTGTCGCGCTGGGCATGCTCTTTATGGGCATGGCGCAGGGCAAGCGCTGCTATTACACGGCCCCCATCAAGGCTCTGGTCAGCGAAAAGTTCTTCGACTTAGTACAGGTACTCGGCCGCGATAACGTCGGTATGATCACCGGCGACACGCATATCAATACCAAGGCGCCCGTCATCTGCTGCACGGCCGAGATTCTTGCCAACGATGCACTGCGCGAGGGCGAGGACGCCGACGTGGGCTGCGTGGCCATGGACGAGTTCCATTACTTTGCCGACCCCGACCGCGGCTGGGCCTGGCAGGTGCCGCTGCTCACCCTGCCCCACACGCAATTCATGCTCATGAGCGCCACGCTCGGCGATGTCACCGCGATTGCCGCCTCGCTCGAGGAACACACCGGCGCTACCTGCGACTTGGTTGTCGACGCCCCGCGTCCTGTTCCGTTGAGCTACGACTATGTGACGACCTCCCTCGAGGGCACGGTCGAGCTCGCCATGCGCCGCGGCGAGGCCCCGCTCTATATCGTGCACTTTAGCCAGGATGCCGCCCTTGCAACGGCACAGTCGCTCGCCAATTTTGGCATTGCCAGCAAGGAGCAGCGCGAGGCTATTAAGGAAGCCGCCAAAGGCACGAGCTTCTCGACGGCCTTTGGTAAGATTCTCAAGCGCTTGCTCGGATGCGGCGTCGGCGTGCACCACGCCGGCATGCTGCCGCGCTATCGCCTACTGGTCGAGCGCCTGGCGCAGCAGGGCCTGTTGCCCGTCATCTGCGGCACCGATACGCTCGGCGTCGGCATCAACGTACCCATCCACACCGTGGTACTCACCGCGCTCACCAAGTTCGACGGCTACAAGATGCGTCGTCTGCGCGCCCGCGAGTTCCATCAGATTGCCGGTCGCGCCGGCCGCTCGGGCTTCGATACCGAGGGCATGGTGATTGCCGAGGCACCTGAGCACGAGATCGAGAATGCCAAGCTTATGGCCAAGGCGGGCGACGACCCCAAAAAACTCCGCAAGATTAAAAAGAAGAAGGCCCCCGAGGGCTTTGTCACCTGGAACAAACAGACCTTTGAGCGCCTGATCGAGACGCAGCCCGAGACGCTCAAGCCGCGCCTGCGCATCACACACTCCATGGTGATTAGCGTGGTCGAGCAGGGCGGCGACGCTCGCGCCCGCGTGCACGACCTCATCGAGACAAGCCTGCAAACGCCCGAGGAAAAGGCAAAGCTCGAGGTTCGTGCCGACGAGATCTTCGCCACGCTCATCGACTCCGGCGTCGTCGTGCGCACCGAGGTGCCGCCCGCACCCGACGCTCCGGCTGACGCCTCGCCGGACATCGACTACGCGCTGACGGTCGACCTGCCCGAGGACTTCGCGCTCGATCAGCCGCTCTCGCCGTTCTTGCTTGCCGCGCTGGAGCTGCTCGACCCCGAGAGTGAGACCTATACCATGGACCTCATCTCGATGGTCGAGGCTACGCTCGAGGACCCCAAGCAGGTATTGCGCGCACAGGAGCGCGCCGCACGCGACCGCGCGATGGCCGAAATGAAGGCTGACGGCGTCGAATATGAGGAACGCCTGGAGCGCATCCAGGATGTCACCTACGAAAAGCCGCTCGAGGACTTGCTCGATGCCGCCTTCGACAAGTACTGCCAGGAAGTGCCCTGGGCCAACGACTACCAGCTCTCGCCCAAGAGCGTCCTGCGCGACATGCTGGAGAGCGCGAGCGATTTTAAGGGCTATATCCAAAAGCTCGGCATCGCTCGCTCCGAGGGCATTCTGCTGCGCTACCTCGCCGAGGCCTACCGTTCCCTCGATCGCACCGTACCGATCGAGAAGCGCGATGAGCGCTTGCGTGACATCATTTCGTGGCTCGGCTTTGTGGTGCGCTCGGTCGACTCGAGCCTGGTGGACGAGTGGGAGAACGCTGGCAACCCGGCAGCACTCGACGCCGCACCGCCGCAGGGCATCGACGAAGTCGTGGCAGACCGCCGTGGCTGCACCCTGCTGGTGCGCAACGCGCTCTTCCGCCGCGTGACCCTTGCAGCCCGCGGACACGTGCGCGATCTGGGCGAGCTCGACGAGGACTGGGGCATGAGCGAGGTCCGCTGGCAAAAGGCGCTCGACGCCTATCACGAGCAACACGAGGAAATTCTCACCGACGGAGATGCCCACAGCTCCGCGATGTTTTCCATCGACGAGAGCGACGAGAAGACGCAGCACGTGTGGCATGTGCACCAGATTTTTGCCGACGAGGATGGCGACCACGACTTTGGCATCATGGGCGATGTCGACCTGGACGCCACGCAAGACGGCGGCGAGGTCATCTTCAAGAACTACCGTGTCGGCTTTATCGAGGACCTGCTCGAGGACTAGCCGGGCGCAATGGAACGAAACGAAGCGGGGCCGCTGGCGATGTTGCCAGCGGCCCCGCTTTTTGCGCGATACGTTATACCTTACTCGGCATCCTCGACCTCATACGAATCCGCCTCGGCGGGCTCATCGCTTGTCTCTGGTGCGGCCTCGCGCGCTTCGTCAAATGCCGCTTTCATGGTCTTGTTGCCCCACGTGAGCTTGCGAATGGTAAGATCGTCGGCTTTCTTGTTGGCTAGGCGCAGATTGTTCTCGGAGGACAGCAACGCTTCCTTGGTTTTCTGCAGATGGCTAATCGTCTTGTCGATCTCATCGATCGCCGTTTGGAACTTGCGGCTCGCGATCTCGCAGTTGCGACCGAAATCGTTCTTGAACTTCTCCATCTTGGCTTCGAAGTTCGTGACGTCGATGTTCTGCTGCTTGTACTCCGCCAGCTCCTGCTTATAGCGCAGCGAACCCATGGCGGCGTTGCGCAGCAGCGTGATCATGGGAATGAAGAACTGCGGGCGGATCACGTACATCTTCTCATAGCGGTAACTCACGTCGACGATACCCGCGTTATAGAGCTCGCTCTCGGGCTCCAGCAGGGTGCAGAGCACCGCATACTCGCAGCCTTTCTGGCGACGATCGTGATCGAGCTTCTTAAAGAAATCCTCGTTTTTATGCTTGGTCGCGGTTTCGTCGTTCTCATTTTTCATCTCGAACATAATCGAAATGACCTCGTTGCCGCTCGCGTCGCACTCGCGGAAGATGAAGTCGCCCTTGGTGCCCTCGGACGCATCGTTATCCTTCTCGAAGTACGCGTTGGGAAACGCCGTCATGCGCAGACGGTTAAACTCAGTCTCGCAATGCTGCTCGAGCGACTCGCCCACCATCTTGGTGGACAGGCGGACCTTCATGTCCTTAAGGCGCTCAATCTCTTCGTCCTTGTAGCGGATTAACTCGTCGCTCACGCGCTTGGCCTGCGCGAGCTCAAGCTCGTGGGCTGCCTTGGCCTGTTCCTCACGCGAATCGCGCACCGCCAGCTCACTCGTGAGTTTTGCGCGGGCCTCATCGCGCTCACGCTCCGCCGCGGCGACCGCCTCCGATAGGTTCATTTTGGCCGTCAGCTCCTGCTCGCGCAGCTGGGCGCGTAAGCCTTCTACTTCCTGCTCAGACTGAGCCTTTGCGGCGGAAAACTTCTCCTGTACCTTCACTCGATAGTCGGCAAGCGTGCGTTCGACCTCGCTGCGAGCGGCATCGAGCTCGCGCTTCGACTCGGCCGCAGCAGCGGCAAGCGCCATCTCCTGGGCCTTGTCCGCCGCGGCAAGCCTGGCCTGCAGCTCGGCAATCTGGGCATCACGTGCAGCTAAATCGTTTTGAGCAGCATTGCGCGCCGAAGCCTCGGCAAGCTTGGCTTCGTCATCCTTGCGTCCCAACTGCGCACGCAAATTGTCGATTTCTCGCTGAAGCTCAGCGTTTTCCTTTTGAGCATCGGCGCGGGCTTCAACAGCCGCACGCTGGCTTGCGCTCTCGCGCTCTGTGGCAGCGCCCTCGAGCTTGGCGCGCAGCTCGGCAAGCTCGGCATCGCGCCTGGCAACCTCTTGCGCCAACTCCTGCGCCGCAGCGTTCTTCTGCTCGACAAGCTGAGCATTGCGCTGAGACTCTGCCTCCTGCAAAGCAGCTGTCGAACGCGAGCGCTCAAGCTCCAGCGCCTGCTCGCCCTCGCGCTGGACCGCCCTCACACGCTCATTCAGATCGCGCGAAAACTCGGCATCGCGTACTTGCTTGACGATATCCGCATAGCCAGACGCATCGACCTTAAAAACTTCGCCGCAATGCGGGCACCTGATCTCGTTCATAGCAGCTCCTCGATGGACGCAAATTTCAACCGACTACACTCTACCGCGCCGCACGGACAAAAAAGGCGCCGCCGCCATAATGGCAACGGCGCCAGAACCACGACAAAGGTGCCTGTCCCCTTTGTGGTGGTTTGGGTCCTTACAGATCGCGGTAGTCGATAAGGCGAAGATCGGGCTGAGACTCAAGCCAAGTGCGAAGTTCGGGGTCGATCAGCGCATCGACTTCCTTGGTGCGGTCGGTCGTGAGCGAGCTGCTTTCGAGGATAAAACGATCGAGATAGCCTGGATGGCACACAAAGACGACCGTCTCGCCGTCCTCCATCTCGCGAACCGTCTGCATAATCGAGTCTTTGGGTTCGTAGCCTGGCTCCATCGAATGCATCACCATGCGCAGGTCGGTGGCACCGCAACGCACAACCGCCGTGGGGTCGAAGCTTGCCTTTTGCTCCTTAAGGCCCAGTTCCCGGGCAACCGCCGAGATCGCTCGGTTAAGGTTTTTGCTCATGACGGCATGGGCCTCAAAGTAATCGGGTTCGCGGCCCACGATCTCGACAAAACGGTCATGCTGCGCGCGAATCTCGATGCAGGCCTCGTCGAAGTCTATCAACTCCTCGCCGCGCTTAAAATGCTCGCGGAAGGTACGGCTGCTATGGAACTCACCGTTCTCGCTGAGCATGCTCGGAATGAGCTCCGGGGCGGCGCACGGCTTGCCCAGACACACGTTGGTATGCTGGCCCACCGCAATGCCGGCATCCGCCACGAGCGACCAGCCGCGCTCAGCCTCGGGCATATTGGGCATCAAGCCCGCCGAGCGCACCAGACCCTCATTGATGCTGCGGGCAATCCCCAGGTTAACGGCATACGAATAACCGATATCGTCGGCACGAATGAGCAATTGCTTCATAGCGACTCCAATCTATGCAAGGACCACCACAAAGGTGCCTGTCCCCTTTGTGGTGGTCTGAGGGCTACAGTCCAAAGAAGCCGAGAATCTGGTCGCGGCTAACGGGCTTGTAGTTGTTGGCATCGAGTCCAACGTCGTAGCGAAAGATAGGGCGCTCGCGATCGCGATTACGCGCATTGGTGCGGTCTCCCCTGCTGTGAATGTGCCCGTGCAGCATGATGGCGCCGCGCGCCTTGCCATTCCAGCTGAGCATGGGGTAATGGCTCATCACCAGGCGATGACCCTTGGCATAGCCGGGAGCAATCTCCAGGTAATCGCGCACGTCTTCCCAAATCTGCGGTACGTCGGGATCTTCCCAGTCACCGTCATGGTTACCACGGATGAGCGTCACGTTCTGGCATTCGATACGCTCGCGCAGGCGCACCGCCTCCGCCAGGGGCAAACGATAGGTAAAGTCACCCAGAATATAGAGGCGGTCATCCGCAGCCACGCACTCATTGATGGCATCGATGACCTTGCGATTCATCTCCTCGACCGAGCCAAACGGCCGGTCCATGTCGTGCAAGATATTCGTATCGCCCAGGTGCAGGTCGGCGGTAAACCACATCATCGTCTCTGTCCTCATTTCGCAACGCGTTCAACTCGTGCTAAGTATACAGACGCAGCGATGCGGCGGTTATCCAAAGAACCCGCCGAACAGTCCGCGGCGGCTCTTGTCTTGCTTTTTCGAAGCGCCACCCTGGGTGTTCTTGTCCTGCCGCTTCTTACGATCCCGCTCCAACTCATCATCATCGAGTAGCATATCCCACTCAAACGGATCGTCTGTCAGATCGAACTGGTCGTCGTCATCAAACATGGCAGTCTCCCTTACCGATTAGCGAGCATCCACCACGTAGAGTCCAACACGCACCTGATGCCACGGGCTGTGCTCTGGGGCAACTTGTTGCACGCGCGCCTCAAATACACCCTCATGTCCGTAATACATCATCAAGGACAACGGGCCGACCTCGTTTCCCGGAACATAACCGAGCTTGGTCTTGTCGTAATAGATCGCAACCGCCTCGGGATCATGGGGGTTATCGCGCTCGGCACACAGCGTCAGCTTATCGCCCGCTTTAAGATCGCCCAGGACCAAGGCACCGTCGGCATACTGAAATCCCGCAATATGAAACGACAGAAGAACACGCGAAGGCTCGTGCATAGCAACTCCTCTAACGGCCGGATAAACCGACGCTTAACCTTACTGAGAAGTCTACGAACTCGTGCGGACACAAATTCATCCTGCCCGCGTCTTTCAATCGCTCGCCGCAACGCTTGCGAGACAGAGCGCTTGCAGATAAGATAGAGGCACGGATGGCACCCGTGGCAGCGGGTCTTGCCAACTCCGATACACGTTTTCATCGTGAGAAGTGGCCGTCTTCGCTTACGCGGGGACGGCTATTTCATTCGGCCGATAAACAGGCCGAGTTCGATAGCCGCGATCAACAACGCCAATAACGAAATAACATCGCTTACGTTCATACCAATTCCCTTCTAAAGGGAGTTGGCCCATCCGTACCCCATAGCAGTAGTCTAACGTAAATGGCAGGTAATAGGAACACTTGTTCGTATTACCTGCCATTTCCTAATGCACAAACATGCGCACGAATTTGTGCTTCCAGCTTGCGTAGGGCGCATACCGAAACGGCACGTCGAGCCAGGTTGCCTTGTTCACGATGCTCTTCTTGTGGCTAAACGTATCGAAGCTCTCCCGGCCATGGTACTGCCCCATACCGCTCGCGCCCATGCCGCCAAAGCCCATATGGCTCGTAGCCAGATGCATGATGGTGTCGTTGACGCAGCCGCCGCCAAAGGGCACGTAGCGCACAAAGCGCTGCTGAACCGCGCGATCCTGGCTAAAGATATACAGGGCCAGCGGCGTCGGACGATCCGTAATAAACGTCTCGGCCTCGTCTAAGCTCTCATACGTCAGCACCGGCAAGATGGGACCGAAGATTTCTTCCTGCATCACGGCGTCCTCAGGCGCCACGCCGTCTAGGATCGTCGGCTCAATCTTGAGCGACGACTCGCGCGCCGTGCCTCCCAGCACAACCTTGTCGGGGTCGATCAGCCCGCGTACGCGCGCGAAATGCTTGGCATTGACAATATGACCGTAGTCCTCGTTGTCGAGCGGGTGCTCGCCAAACATGCGACGGACCTCCTCCTTGATAAGGCCCAGCAGCTCGTCGTGCACGCGCGTATCGACCAGCAGATAGTCGGGCGCCACACAGGTCTGTCCCACGTTGAGCCATTTACCAAAGGCGATACGCCGCGCCGCGACCTTCAAGTTTGCCGTCGCATCCACGATGCAGGGACTCTTGCCGCCCAGCTCAAGCGTCACGGGCGTAAGGTTTTTACTTGCGCGCTCCATGACGAGCTTACCGACCGGAACGCTACCGGTAAAGAAGATCTTGTCCCAGCACTCGTCGAGCAGCGCTTCGTTCTCAGCGCGCCCGCCCTCGACAACCGTCACCAGGCGCGGATCAAATGCCTCTTCGCAGATTTGCCTGAGCACCGCACTCGATGCCGGAGCATAGGCGCTCGGCTTGATGACCACAGTATTGCCCGCGGCAAGGGCGCCGGCGAGCGGCTCGAGTGTTAGCAAAAACGGGTAGTTCCACGGAGCCATGATGAGCGTGACGCCATAGGGCACGGCTTGCGTTTTGCAAACGCTCACGGCATTGGCGAGATCACACGGATGCAGGCGAGGACGACTCCATCGAGCCGCATGCGCGATCTGATGACGAATCTCGGAAAGCGACGTGCCGATCTCGCACATATACGCCTCATCATGGGACTTTCCCAAATCGGTCTTGAGCGCATGGGCAATATCGGCCTCGTGGGCCCGTACCGCATCGCGCAAACTCACGAGCGCGCGACGTCGAACATCGACATCAAACGTGGCGTGCGTCTTAAAGTAGGCACGCTGGTCGCCGACGATGCGCGCAATTTCCTCGGTGTTCATGGACCCTCCTAGTTCTCGCCCTCAAACATACCACCCGCGACGACCTCGTACATACGCTCGAGTTCCAACCGATCCATCAAAAGTGGAACGGGGTATAGCGGATTGGCCTCGGCATCGGCATGGGCCGCCATTTGCGGAATATCGGAGCGGCGAATGCCCGTCACATATTTTGGAATGCCCAAGGCGGCATTTATGCGGTCGACCCAATCGATAAAGGCCTCGGCCGCAAGACTGTCCTGCGCGTTAGCCGGCGCGAGACCGGCCATGCGAGCAAGATCGGCAAGCTTGGGGGCGGCGGCGTCACCATAAGCGCGAAGCATGTGCGGCAGGATGATCGCGTTGGCCAAACCGTGCGGAATTCCGTATCGGCCGCCCAGACTGTGCGCGATGGCATGCACATATCCGACATAGGAGCGGGTAAATGCAACACCCGCTTTATACGCCGCCGAAAGCATATTGCGACGAGCGCGCATGTCGTCGCCATGCTCATAGGCCTCGGGCAAATTGTCGTGGATGAGCTGGACCGCCTGACGCGCCATCTTGCGCGTGTAGGGCGTGGTGCTACGGCCGATAAAGGCCTCGACGGCATGTGTCAGGGCGTCCATGCCCGTTTGCCCCGTAATGGAGGCGGGCAGGCCGCGCGTAAACTCGGGGTCGTGCACCGCAAAGCGCGGGATCAGCACAAAGTCGTTAATGGGATACTTGTAGTGCGTCTCGTCGTCGGTAATTACCGCTGCAAGCGTGACCTCGCTTCCCGTGCCCGCCGTGGTGGGAACGGCGATGAGCAGCGGCAGGCGACGATGGATACGCAACAGGCCGCGCATCTTGTTGATGGGCTTCTTTGGCTGCGCGATGCGCGCGCCCACGCCCTTGGCGCAGTCCATGGCCGAACCGCCGCCAAAGCCGATAATGGCCTGGCAGGCGCTCTCTCGATACAGAGATGCCGCTTCCTCCACGTTTGAGACCGTGGGGTTCGCACATGTTTCGGCATAGACCGCAGCGCTAATTCCCTTGGACGCGAGCGCTGTCTCGAGCGGTGCCGTGAGCCCCAGACGGGCAATGCCGGGATCTGTCACGATAAGAACATGGTGTATTGAACGCTTTTGAAGCACTGCGGGCACTTCCTCAGCGTGCTCTAAAATGCGTGGCTCGGTATAGGGCAGCACCGGCAATGCGATGCGAAAAACCGTTTGATACGTTCGGCACCAGGCGCGGCGGGCTAGATGCATAAAGGAAGCTCCTTCATTTGTTGATTGGTCAACATTTGCTCGACCGATTGTACTCATCGGAGGTCGCACGAGGTCTAGCAATCGTTAATCAATCAACATCTACACATGCTTAAATTGTTTTATTAAAAATCATTCCTAATAGGCTTCACATTCGGTCTCATTTATGGATAATAGAACTCGTCAAGACGCACGTCCGGAGAGGGCCCTTACGGGACCGGACGAGCGCACCATCGCCATCGATCGAAAGGATCGAATCATGAAGTTTGTTTGCCCCGTTTGCGGTTATGTGGAAGAGTTCGACGGCGACCAGCTGCCCGAGGATTTCAAGTGCCCCCAGTGCGGCGTTCCCGGCTCTCGCTTCCTGAAGCAGGAGGAGGGCCAGCTCGAGTGGGCTGCCGAGCACGTCGTGGGCGTCGCCAAGATGGAGGGCGTCTCCGAGGACATCGTTGCCGATCTGCGCGCCAACTTTGAGGGCGAGTGCTCCGAGGTCGGTATGTACCTGGCCATGGCTCGCGTTGCTCATCGCGAGGGTTATCCCGAGATCGGCCTGTACTGGGAGAAGGCTGCCCACGAGGAGGCCGAGCATGCCGCCAAGTTCGCCGAGCTCCTGGGCGAGGTCGTGACCGATTCCACCAAGAAGAACCTCGAGATGCGCGTTGAGGCCGAGAATGGCGCCACCGCCGGCAAGACCGATCTTGCCAAGCGCGCCAAGGCCGCTGGCCTCGATGCCATCCACGACACCGTGCACGAGATGGCTCGCGACGAGGCCCGCCACGGCAAGGCTTTCGCTGGCCTGCTCAAGCGCTACTTTGGCTAAGCCAACTGCCTGAGACATAACCTCTAGCTCGAAGAAGGCCCGGACCGTATTGGTTCGGGCCTTTTTGTGTCTCGAGGACTCGTTAACGCCCTGAAATAGAGCTATCTTCGGCATCGGTCTCTCGTCAAAAACTAAGTGAGTAGACTTTTCGAAACTTGCCGAGCAGACCATCCGTATTGCTTTATAAAGTCGCAGGTAAATGACTTGTTTCAAAACGGCCTGGTCGCCAAAGTGCCAAAAGCCTACTCACTTAGAACCGCAGCCGTCCACGATCGAGCTGTTTTGCGTCTAACGGGCATCTTTCCGTCGATTACTCCCAATTTTGTCCAGTCAACGAATAGTTCAGACCGGAGTAATGTCTCAGCCCTTTGCTCATCTGAGCTTTTATCACGATATTCAGCATCGAGCATCCTGCATATGGCCTTAACGATCGCGCGGAATCTATCCTCATCGGATATCTGTCTGTGTGTCAGGAGAAGTACATCGTAGCCCATGGCCTGAAGGGCCGTCATGCGGTCAGCGTCACGCAAGCCATCCCCTGCGCGTCCGTGCGAGGCCTTTCCCTGACATTCAATGGCCACCTGTCGCCTGCCGTCCGGCGAAGAAAGAAGTAGGTCGATATATACACGGGACTTTCCCACAATCGCTCGAGCACTTGTGCTTAGCATCACTTCAACATTAAGCTCTATGCCGCAAAAACCTTCGCCTCCCAGGGATCGCGGCAGTGCAAGTAGCAAATACGCCTCGACCTCAAAAGGCGACGCGGCGCCCAATGGAACGAGTTGCGATACCGCTATAAATCTATTGCCGTAACGCATCCCGCAAACATCTGAACAAAAACGGTCAAGGTCTCCGCCCAAAACCAAAGCGTCTCGACGCCATAAATTTGAGGCGGTGCCGTCCTCGGACGGGCAGCGCACCCAACCGAACGTTGTCGAAATCGCGCCCGAATCAATTGCACGCGAAAGCTCCGCCTCAAGTGCCGCCGGCAGGGCACACACCGCAAACAAGCCACACATCTCCGCCAATACCAAAAGAAGCTGAAGATCCGTCAGATGCCGCAACATGATGAATGCCGTCAGTAGAGGAGACGTAATCAAAACCCCATGCTCCGTTCCCAGCACGGATTCCCTGGGAAGCTCACCAAGAAACAGCCGCTGCCTAATGCTGGCAGGACAAGTCCGTTTGTTTCTCGACCGAACCAATGTATACAACGGAAAACCGAGCGCGACCGCAGCCGTCGGGTTGCGGGCGAGATCATATCGCTGCCGGTCTTCTTCCGGTCGTGGAAGCGGCGGACACAAAGCGCGGACTTGAGGAGGCAAACGCCAGTACCTAAAAGCTGATATGTCACAAAGTAGATCCTTCATAGGCACAGGAAAACACGAATTTCAACCCAGTCAGTCACGCATTGGCGCGAACGCACCAAAAATGGCGCCGAACGGACTGCCAAGTTTTCAACAGCCCTCCCCAACTGGCCAAAAGCTTGCCGAGAGCTGGACGAAGCCCTGTTGAAAACCCCATTTTTTCTCATGCAGGAGCTTTGCGCGGCAAGTGAGTAGACTTTTTTGAACATCCCGAGCAGGCCGGTCATCCTGCTTTTCAAAACCGCAGGTAGATAGCTTGTTACAAAACTGCCTGGTCGCCATAGTGCTAAAAGTCTACTCACTTAGGTTGCAGAGTGCCCCCCCATTAGCTGCAATTCCAAGGTAGTTAGTACTTTTGGACTCAGATCGTCATACTGAACAAGAATTTGAGTTGAGTTTTCAGGGACAGATGCGCCATCGGCACACCAAAAACAGTCACCGATATCGATAAAAGGGATGCTCGAGCGCGTGAGGGCCCGTGCAAAAGAGCTTCCGCCCGCGTCACACTCCACGGCCACGACGCAGTAAAGGCCGGCGTCCGCGTACTCGATCGAGACTTCCCCTGCCGGAAACGTTTTCCGTACAAGCGCCGCCAGGCCATCACGCGCCCCACGAGCACGAACGCGCACGCGGTTCACATGTCGCTCGTAATCACCCGATTCCAGCAAACGCGCCAAGGCAACCTGATCAACAGAACTTACCGACGAGGCGTAGAAACCAAGGTTGCGTTTAAACCTCTCCATTAGTTCATCGGGCAGCACCATGTACGCCAAACGTAACGCCGATGAAAGGCTCTTCGAAAACGTGTTGGTGTAGATAACCGACTGGGCGGCATCGATCGACGCGAGCGCGGGAATCGGCTTGCCGGCAAGGCGAAACTCACAATCAAAGTCGTCTTCGATGAGATACCGACCTGGCCGCTCGGCGGCCCAGCTCAGCAACGCATAGCGACGTGCAATGCTCGTCACAAGACCGGTCGGATACTGATGAGACGGCATCAGGTGAAGGACATCGGTCCCGGTTTTCTGCAGCGCGCTCAAGTCCACGCCCTCAGCATCCAACGGGACATGCCGCACTTCGCAACCCATGGCCTGATAGATGCGCGTCAAGCGCAAATAGCCTGGATCCTCGACGGCATACACCTTGTCCGCGCCAAGCAACTGAACCAACATGGTATCGAGCAGCTGGGCGCCCGCACCGATAACGATATTGTCGGGATTGACATTCATGCCCCTTGTCCCGCGCAGATGGCGCGCAATCGCACGTCGCAGTCGAGCGGTGCCCTGCGCCGGTGCGGGCGAAAAGATTTCACGTTCGTCTTCGGACGTCAGCGTCGCCCGTAGCGCACTTTGCCAAAGCCGCGCCGCCTCCAAAGCGGAAGGAGAAAGTGCGTCGAATCGCTCTGCCTGCCCCATGGCATCATGCGCGCTGGGACCAACAGGGACAGCATCTCGGTCGATATCCCCCGCAGCCAAAGCCAAAACCGGCGCATCCGGGAGCTCGCACGCGTAGTAGCCACGACGCGGCATTGAGCAAATATAGCCCTCGGCAAGCAACTGGCTATATGCATTCTCGATGGTAATAACACTGATTCCCAGATGACTGGCAAAGGCGCGCTTGGACGGCAGATGCTCCCCCGCCGTAATGCGTCCAGCTACGATATCATCTCGGATTTGCTGGTAAACATACTCATAGAGCGATGCTTCGCCGCGTTTTTCCAAATTGTAGTCAAGCATGAGTTTGTCACCTGACCTTATCGAGCTGTTCAATCTGATATTAAGCTGACCTTATTATTATCTCGAAAACTGAGTATTTTGCCATGCCCAGCTCCCCGATAGGATGTTCCGTCAAGCAATGCACATGCCAACCAAGGGAGCAACCATGGCAGAACAGACCAGCAAGGCAGATCGCGTCAAACTCAATCGCGAGCTCGCGCAGATGCTCAAGGGCGGCGTCATCATGGACGTCACCACGCCCGAGCAGGCACGTATCGCCGAGGAGGCAGGCGCCTGCGCCGTCATGGCTCTCGAGCGCATCCCGGCCGACATCCGCGCCGCCGGCGGCGTGTCGCGCATGAGTGACCCCAAGATGATCAAGGGCATTCAAGAGGCCGTCTCCATCCCCGTCATGGCCAAGTGCCGCATCGGTCACATCGTCGAGGCGCAGGTCCTTCAGGCCATCGAGATCGACTACATCGATGAGTCCGAGGTTCTCTCCCCCGCCGACGATGTCTACCACATCGATAAGACCCAGTTTGACGTCCCGTTTGTCTGCGGTGCCCGCGATCTGGGCGAAGCGTTGCGCCGTGTCGCCGAGGGCGCCACAATGATTCGCACCAAGGGCGAGCCGGGCACGGGCGACGTCGTCCAAGCCGTGCGCCACATGCGCAAGATTCAAAAGCAAATCCGCGACGTTGCTGCTCTGCGCGATGACGAGCTCTTTGAGGCAGCTAAGCAACTGCAAGTTCCAGTCGAGCTTGTGCGCGAGGTCCATGCCACGGGCAAGCTTCCCGTGGTGAACTTTGCCGCCGGCGGTGTAGCAACCCCCGCGGACGCCGCGCTGATGATGCAGCTGGGTGCCGAGGGCGTCTTTGTCGGCTCGGGCATCTTTAAGAGCGGCGACCCCGCCAAACGCGCCGCCGCCATCGTTAAGGCTGTGGCAAACTTAACCGACGCCAAGCTCATTGCCGAGCTTTCTGAGGACCTGGGCGAGGCCATGGTCGGTATCAACGCTGACGAGATCGAGATCATCATGGAGGAGCGCGGACGCTAGTCCAGCAGAAAGGATCGCACATGAGCGATTATGCAGGCCAGACGGTCGCCGTGCTGGCGGTCCAAGGCGCTTTTGCCGAGCACGAGACAAGACTATCCGAGCTGGGCGCACGTTGTATTGAGCTGAGGCAGGCGGCTGATTTGATGCAGGACTTTGACCGTCTGGTACTTCCCGGCGGCGAGTCCACCGTTCAAGGGAAGCTGCTTGATGAGCTGGGCATGCTCGAGGAGCTTCGCGCCCGTATCGCTGAAGGCATGCCCGTCCTGGGCACCTGCGCCGGCTTGATTCTACTGGCTCACGACCTTGCCGCCCATGACGATAAGGGCACGCCGCGTTTGGCAACCATGGATGTACTTGTCGAGCGCAATGCCTACGGCAGGCAGCTCGGCAGCTTTCGAACCAAGGGGCAAGTAGCCGGCATCGACGGTGAAGCGCCGCTGACGTTTATCCGCGCGCCCCGCATCGTCGAGGTCCACGGCGACGCCAAGGCCCTGGCCGAAGTCGATGGCCGCATCGTCGCTGCCCGCCAGGGCAACCAGCTCGGCGTAACCTTCCACCCCGAACTCGACGAAGACGCCCGCATCCACGAGCTGTTCCTGCAAATGTAGGCAGAATTTAAACGAGCGTGGATTTTCGGACATACAACAAATGAGAGTGGATAATCTCCCACTTTGAGCTTGAATGCAGGCTCAAACCGGGAGATTATCCACTCTCATGCTATGTAGTCATTGGGGTCGCTCTTAACCGACCACTCAAACAAGAACGTTCCCAACGACTACATTGCGATAGACAACCACGTTTGCTCAGATAAAACCGACCAAAATAAACCTGCCCCTTTTTGGCAGGTTTGGATCAAGGCAACGCCGATGCTTTGGTACCGACAGCGAAAACCCGCCAGAGCGAGCAAGGTGCCTTGAAACAAGGCGGCATTGACCTTCTGGTCATGCCGCCGAAGTTGAAAGGCAGATTGCCGCCCTGGCGGGTTTGCAGCGTCAACTAGTTACGCGATTTGGTAAAACCGCGTAACCCAACTAGAAACGGTTGCCGCGGAAGCCGCCACCGTTGCGGCCGCCACGGTCGCCACCGCGACCGCCGCGGTCGTTACCACGGTTGCCGCCGAAGCCGCCACGGTTGCCACCGCGATCGCCATAGCCACCACGGTTGCCGCCAAAGCCGCCGCGACCGCCACGGTCGCCGCCACGGTCACCAAAGCCGCCACGGCCACCGCGATCGCCACCGCGGCCGCCGCGGTCACCGCCACGGCCACCGCGATCGCCAAAGCCGCCGCGACCGCCACGGTCGCCGCCACGGCCACCGCGCTCGTCACGGCCGCCACGAGGACCGCGGTCCTCGTCCAGGCCCATGGCGACGAGCGGAGCGATAACCTTATCGAGAGCGGCCATCAGCTCGGTGGCCTCCTCGTAAGAAAGCTCGGGCAGGAGCTTCTCCTTCTTGTTGGCAAGCTCGGTCAGGCCCTCAGCGGCATCCTCGGCAGCGAAGACAACGATCTTGCGCATATCGCCCTCGGCGTCGTCGATGCGGCCGACCAGATCGGCAGCCTCGGCCTCGGCCATCAGGCCATCGAGCTCACGAAGGCGCATGCCCAGCAGGTCGGACATTTCCTTCTGCTCCATCTTGGGCTTGAGGTCAAGAAGCTTGATGGCGCGCTCGATGTTCGCCATGCGCTCGGCCTTGGCCTCCTCCTCCTTGGAAATAGCAAAGCGACGGCTGCGCAGCAGGCGGGCGGCCTTCTGCATCTTGCCCATCAGCTCTTCGTCATCGTAATCAGCGGCGGCCTCGACAACCTCGGCCTCCTCGGCGGAAACCTCGTCAGCAGCCTCAACCTCAGCAGCTTCGGTCTCCACGGTCTCGACTGCCTCGACCTCGGCAGCCATGGTCTCGTTCTCGGTCTCGTTCATGATCTCTTTGTTCTCAGACATGAGACTCCTTCTTGGCCCTCTCGGGCATCATCGCCCCATTCGCGGGGCCCGTCGCGCACTCTTTGCGCTTTATACATTCATGCCTCTCGGCAAAACGTCCATTAGTTTATGGTGTCACCATCCAATCTAGCTGCAGAATCTATGTGCACACATTAATGCGACATGTGCGACTCGCGGCGAGCGTACACCAGCGACACCGCGAACCCGACAACGGCAATCACGGCCGCCACGCGCACGGCGGCTGCAAATCCTATCGCCTGGGCAACGTCCGACGCAACGCCTGCGGCGCCAGCAGCCACCGCAGAACTCGAAAGCAGGCCGATAAACAGCGACGGACCAAACGACGCGGCAATCATGTTCCACGTGTTGAGCAATGCCGTTCCGTGAGGATGTTCAGCGGCAGGCAGCGTCTCCAAGCCGGCCGTTTGCGAGGGGCTCAACACCAAACCGACTCCGGCATACACCACAACGGTCAGCGCCACGACGACGCCGATGTTCATGCTTGCCGCCGTCATCGAGATGGCAGTCTGTCCCACGGCAATCAGGGCAAAGCCGACCGGCAGCAGCGGCCATGCGCCACGGGCGTCCATCACGCGTCCGCCCACAATCGAGGTCACAGCGTTGCAGGCAATTGCCGGCAAAATGAGCAGGCCCGCAACAAGCGCGGTCATGCCGTATGCGCCCTCAAAATAGAGCGGCAACAAAACGCTCATCGAGAACGTCGTCATCATCGACACCACCACAAGCAAGCACGCAGGCCAAAAACGAACGCTCGCCATGGGACGCACGTTAAGCACCGGATGCTCGAGCTTGAGCTGACGAACCGCAAACAGGCCGAGCAGCACAACGGCGGCAAAAAGCGTCACGATGCCGGCAATCAGATTGGTCGAGAACTCGCCTACGGAATACACAAATGCCGTAATGCCGGCAGCGAGCAAAACAACCGACAGAATATCAAGCGTGGCGTTCGAGCGCTCTCCGACATTCTGAACAAGCTTTACGCCCGCCGCAGCGACCACAATGCCGCCCACCAGCGGCACTACGAACACCGCCCTCCAGCCAAACAACGTGCACATAAGACCGCTGATCACAGGTCCAAACGCCGGCCCCAGCGTAATGCAGGCACCGCCCAGGCTCAGATACAGACCGAGCTTCTCGCGCGGCGCGCAAGACAACACCACGTTCATCATGAGCGGGAACAAGATGCCCGATCCCGCAGCCTGCAAAATACGACTTGGCAGCAAGACGGTAAACGTTGGGGCGACCAGGCACAGGACTTCTCCGGCGACCAGGCATCCACATGCGAAAAACAGCAGCTTGCGCGTCGAGAAGCGACCGGAAAGAAAGGCCATGATGGCCGTAAAGATCGACGTCACGATCATGTAGCCCGAAACAAGCCACTGCGCCGTGATGGCACTCACCGAAAAGGCCGCCATGATGTCGTGCAACGCCACGTTAATGATGTTCTCGTTAAACGCGGCAACAAAGGCCGCGATATACATTACGGCGAGAAACGCCGAAGTGGCCGATGGCGCTACTTGAACTTGTTGCTGAGATTTGCTCCCCATGCATTTCCTTCCTCTTGGAACGACAGTCGTATCGCCCCAGAGGAACAGTCCAGGGCGAGGATGAGCCCTAGACTTACGCCAGACGCCGCACGCGACGAGTCTGGCAACATGGTCCAACGTCGAAAGATTGTAACGCGAACGCGCAGCTTTCCTTCCGCGCTATTATTAAAAGTCCACGAAAGCATGAGACATGAGGAGCCCGCCATGATTAAGCCCATCATGAAATCCGAGTTCTTTTTGCGCCTGCCTTCCGAAGACGCGGGCCCCGATGACGCCGTGACCGGGCAGGACCTCCTGGATACGCTCCATGAGCATGAGCACGAGTGCGTGGGCCTCGCCGCCAACATGATTGGCGTGCGCAAACGCATCATCTGCGTAAAGGACGGCAACAGGACACTCCTGATGTACAACCCTCAAATTCTTGAGCAGGTCAATGCCTATCAGACGAGCGAAGAATGTCTCTCGCTGATCGGCGAGCGCCCCTGTACTCGCTATCGCCGCATTAAGGTTGAGTATTTGGACGAGAATTTCGTCCACCGCATCAAAAACTTCTCGGGCTACACCGCCGAGATCATCCAACACGAAATCGACCACTGCAACGGGATTGTTATTTAGACAGCCAGGGTAACGATGCAGGTTGAGCACACGACAGCAAGCGAGCCGCATTTGCGCCAAGGTGACGTGAAATGAGAGGGCGCTGACCTTCTGGTCGCGCCCTCGAAATTGAACGTCAGATTGGCGTGAATGCGGCTCGCGCAGCGTCAAGTGGTCCGCCGTTCGGTAGAACGGCGGAACTAATTAGCTCTGACGGTAATGGTCGAAGAAGTCGGCGAGGTCTTCGAGGGACTCTTTGAGTACTTCCATGCGCGGCAGGTACACGATACGGAAGTGGTCGGGCTCAGCCCAGTTGAAGCCGCCGCCGCGCGTGATCAGGATCTTCTTCTCGTGCAGCAGGTCAAGGGCGAACTGCTCGTCATCGGTAATGTTGAACTTCTTCACATCCATCTTGGGGAAGATGTAGAACGCCGCACGCGGCTTAACCACCGAGATGCCGTCAATCTTGTTGAGCGCCTCATACACAAAGTTGCGCTGCTCGTAGACACGACCGCCCGGGCGGATATAGTCGTTGACCGACTGATGGCCGCCGAGCGCCGTCTGGACGATCGACTGAGCCGGCACGTTGGAGCACAGACGCATGTTGGAGAGCATGTTGATGCCCATGATGAAGTCGCTCATGCAGCGCTGGTTGCCCGAAAGCACCATCCAGCCAATACGATAGCCCGCGATCATGTGCGACTTGGACAGACCGCTAAAGGTGACGCAGGGCAGATCGGGAGCGAGCGAGGCAATCGAGACGTGCTCGTAGCCGTCCATGCACAGGCGGTCGTAGATCTCATCGGCAAAGATCATCAGCTGATGTCTGCGTGCAACCTCGACGATGCCCTCGAGCACCTCGCGCGGATAGACAGAGCCCGTGGGGTTGTTGGGGTTGATGATGACGAGGGCCTTGGTCGCGCTCGTGATCTTGGACTCCATATCCTCCAGGTCGGGATACCAATCCGCCTGCTCATCGCATAGATAGTGCACGGGATGTCCACCGGCAAGGGTTGCGCACGCCGTCCACAGCGGGTAGTCGGGGCTGGGGATCAGAATCTCGTCGCCGTTGTCGAGCAGCGCGTTCATCGAAAGCTGAATGAGCTCGGACACGCCGTTGCCCGTGTAGATGTGCTCCATCTGAACATTGGGCAGGCCCTTAATCTGCGAATACTGCATGATCGCCTTGCGCGCGGAGAACAGGCCACGCGAGTTGGAATAGCCTTCGCAGTCGGGCAGCTGCTGGCGCATGTCCTTGATGACCTCATCGGGTGTGCGGAAACCGAAGGGCGCCGGGTTGCCGATATTGAGCTTGAGGATGCGCTCGCCCTCATCCTCCATACGGGCAGCCTCGTCGACGACGGGACCGCGCACGTCATACAGGACGTTATCGAGTTTGGTGGATTTAGAAAAAGTACGCATGGTGGCGCTCCTTGGAATTTGAGCCGTGGGGCTAGGTTCGGATTTGGCAACGTTATGGGACGAGGACGTCTCGCCTTGATCGGCGCCACCGGCAAGCAGCCAGGTAACATCGACCTCCAAAATGCGGGCGAGCAGCTCTGCCACATCGCGCCGCGGGATCGTCTTGCCGCTCACATATTGGCTCATCTGACTCTTGCCGAGTTTTTTGCCGAGCATCTCCGATGCGCGGATTACGTCCGACTGGCGAACGTCGCGATCGGACATAGCCTGTCGCAGGCGATCGCTAAACGTCTCTTGGGCCACTAGAACCTCCTTGCTGGCAAAGTTCAATTTATAGAACACGAATTGAACCAAGGTTCAATTTAGCAAGCAGTATAGCGCGGCGCATTATCCGGAAGTTCAATTTCACAAGAAAATGTACCGAGCCCCGAGAATTGTCCAAAAGTGGACAACAGGTACGCGCTTTTAGAGGTATTCAAGGAATCGAGCGGCGGCAAGCGAAACGTCAGCCGTGCGATATATCGCGTTGATCTGCCGATGGGGATGCCCCTCGAGCGGGCGCACGGCAACATCGAACTGGCAGCGCCGCAAGATGAGCGCCGGAAGAATGCTCACGCCCAGACCGTCCTCGACCATGGCCATAATCGCATAATCATCCCAGGTCGACAGCTTAGAGCGCACCGCCAGGCCCGCGCGGCGAAACAGCGGCGTAATCTCGTCGTCGCTACCGCGTTCCAGCAGAATAAACTGCTCGTTGGCCAAATCGGCAAGGGAAACGACCTCCGCGGTGGCAAGCGAGGAGTCCGCTGGCACCACGGCCATCAGCTCGTCTTGCACCAACGGCCGCGACGCCATGCCGGCGCCGCATGGCTCGCGTGGAATAAAGCCCAGGTCGCAGCGGCCTTCCGCCACCCATTGCTCAATCTCGGAGTAATCACCCATCAGAAGCTCGTAATCGACATCCGGGTGATCAGCGCGAAACCGCGCGATCACCGGCGGCAGTACATGGGTTGCCACACTCGAAAACGTACCGATGCAGATCTTGCCGCGCATGAGCCCCCGCATCTCGTCCACATGTCGCTGCAGGCGGCCAAACTCCTCGCAGAGTGCCTCAACCGCCGGCATGATCTGCCGCCCATCGGCAGAAAGCACCACGCCCTCGCGGCTGCGGTCGAGCACCTTAAAACCCCAATCGGTCTCAAGGTCGCCTACCATGCGACTCACGCCCGACTGCGAATAGCTCAGCCGCTCTGCAGCGCGCGTAAAGCTGCCAGCACGCACCGTCTCGAGCAGCACTCGCATCTTTTGAATATTCGTTTCCACGACACCCCTCCACCTTTACATGAGTTTTTGTCATGTTATCCATGCATTATATTCGCTTTTCTTCTAAAGCCACCTCACCCATAGTGAACATGCTCGGATATAGAGGGGATGTCAGCACATGAACAACGGACTGTTTACGTACTTAGCAGCATTGCTATTGTTTGGCTCCAACGGCATCATCGCCGCTGCCATCGCGCTGCCGAGCTCCGATATCGTACTGTTGCGCACGTTTTTGGGCGCTCTCACCCTTGCCGCCATCCTCTTCATAACCAAGCGCCATAACCTGCAGGCTCCGTCTCGCCCCCGCGAGGCCGCAGCGCTCATCGTCTCGGGCGCCGCGCTGGGCGCCAGCTGGATTTTCCTGTTCCGCGCCTATCAGACGATCGGCGTTGGCATCTCCTCGCTGTTGTATTACTGCGGCCCCATCATCGTTATGGCCCTCTCCCCGCTCATTTTTGGCGAAAAGCTGACCGGCGGCAAAATCGCCGGGTTTATCGCCGTTGCCTGCGGCGCCTTTCTCATTGCGGCACAAGGTCTAGGCGGCAATATGCCCATCGCAGGCATCGTGTGCGGCATCGCCTCCGCATTTTGCTATGCGCTGATGGTCATCGCTAGCAAGGGCGCGCCGCACATCGAAGGCCTCGAGAACTCCACGCTCCAGGTGAGTGCCGCCTTTGTAACCGCGTTGATCCTCACGCTCTTCACGCAAGGTGCCCCCTCGCTCCTCTCCCCAAGCATTGCCGCCGGCATCGATTGGCGCGCCGTCGCCATGCTCGGCGTCGTCAACACCGGCATCGGTTGCCTGCTCTACTTTAGTGCCGTCGCCAAGCTGCCCGTCCAGACCGTCGCGGTCGTCGGCTACCTTGAGCCGCTTTCGGCCGTCGTGTTCTCCGTTGCCCTTTTGGGCGAGACCATAACGCCCATCCGCCTCATGGGCGCCGCGTTGATCATCGGCGGCGCGATCTTTTGCGAAGTCGCCGGCAAACGCGCAGACACCAAAGCAAGCATCGCCCAAGCGGCACGCGCCTAAAAGCCCCTCTTCAGCTCAAAGCAGGGACGCATCCGCGGTTATCACATTGCAGCAAACCACACAGCCGGAAGTGACCCTGCTTTGAAATGCTACCTGCGTACGTGAATAATCCCCAGATGGGGATTATTGTCTAAAACACCCCGATGTGCCAAACTGCTCTTATATGTATAAAGATGGCATAAAGGTTATCTGCCCTAGACAGATAACCGGATGTCTAAGGGAGTCCACGTGGCACACAACAAACTGGAGGCAAACCTCCAAGACCAGCATGGACAGGGCGGGCATGGAGCCATTCCCCTCTCCGCTGGCATGCTGCTCGTAACGCTCGGCGTCGTCTACGGCGACATCGGCACGAGCCCCATGTACACCATGAAATCAATCGTCGCCAACAACGGCGGCATCGGTACCGTCAGCGAGGACATGATCCTGGGCGCGCTTTCGCTCGTCATCTGGACCATGACGCTCGTAACCACGGTCAAGTACGTGCTAATCGCCATGAGGGCCGACAACCACAACGAGGGCGGTATCTTCGCCCTGTTCAGTCTCGTGCGCAAAGTGGCGCCGTGGCTGATCCTTCCCGCCATGATCGGCGGTGCGGCGCTGCTTGCCGACGGCATCCTCACCCCCGCCGTCACGGTCACCACAGCCATCGAGGGTCTGCGCACCATCGAGTGGGGCCACGCGCTATTGGGCGACGGCCAGACCAACGTCATCATTATTACCATCATCATTATCTGCGGCCTATTTGCCATGCAGCGCGCCGGCACCTCGTCAATCGGCAAGCTCTTCGGCCCGCTCATGACGCTGTGGTTCCTGTTCCTGGCAGGCGCCGGTCTGTTCAACATGCTCGGCAACCTATCCATCTTGCGCGCGCTCAACCCCATCCGCGGCATTATGTTCCTGTTCTCGCCCATCAACCATTCGGGCATTATGGTGCTCGGCTTTGTCTTCTTGTCGACAACCGGTGCCGAGGCACTCTACTCGGACATGGGCCACGTGGGCAAGGCAAACATCTATGCATCCTGGCCATTTGTTAAGGCGGCCCTTATCCTCAACTATCTGGGTCAGGGAGCTTGGCTACTCGCCAATAACTCCAACCCCCAGATGCTCGCGATGGATATCGTCAACCCGGTCTATATGATGCTCCCCGAGCCCCTACGCCCCTTTGCCATCGTGCTTTCGGCCGTGGCGGCCATCATCGCCTCACAGGCGCTCATCACCGGCTCGTTCTCGCTGGTATCCGAGGCAACGCGCCTCAACCTTATGCCGCACCTGCGCATCCACTACCCCAGCGACACCAAGGGCCAGCTCTATATTCCGCTCGTCAATAACATCATGTGGGTCGGCTGCATCTTCATCGTGCTGCTGTTCCAAAACTCCGAGCGCATGGAGAGTGCCTACGGCCTCGCCATTACCGTGACCATGCTTATGACCACCACGCTTTTGACGAGCTATATCGCCGGCATTCTCAAGCACAAGCTGGGCGCCTGCGTCTTCGCCCTGCTCTTCGGCGCCATTGAGCTGTGCTTTTTCGCCTCGTGCCTCACCATGTTCTTTGACGGCGGCTATGTGATGATCTTCTTGACCGCACTGCTGTTTGGCCTTATGTATGTGTGGCGTCGCGGCACCGCCATCGAGCGCACGCAGACGATTCTGCTGCCCGTCTCCAAGTACATCGACCAGCTCAATCGCCTGCGCAATGACGAGACCTATCCCGTGCTCGCCGACAATCTGGTATTTCTCACCAACAGCCCCGACCCGCTCACACTCGACCGCGACGTGCTCTATTCCATCCTGGACAAGCACCCCAAGCGCGCCAAGGCATATTGGTTCATCAACGTGCACGTTACCGACGAACCCTATACGCACGAGTATTCCGTCGAGACCTTTGGCACGGACTTTTTGTTCCGCGTGCGCCTGGACCTGGGCTTTAAGGTCAACCAGCGCGTCAACGCCTATCTGCGTCAGATCGTCGGCGACTTGATGGCATCGGGCGAGCTGCCGCCGCAACATCACACCTACTCCATCTACGAGACGCGCGGCAACGTAGGTGACTTCCGCTTTTGCATGCTGCGCAAGATGCTTGCCCCCGAAACGGACATCAACCGCAATGACCACCGCGTGATGGCCATCAAGTACGCCGTCCGCCGCGCCTGCGGAAGCCCGGCACGCTGGTACGGTCTCGAGAACTCGGCCATCATCATTGAGTACGTACCGCTCTTTGCCCGCATGCGCCCGGCCGTCAAACTTGTGCGCACCCAGGTGCCGCTCGAGGTTCAGATCGAAGAGGCCGAGGAAATGGAGGTCGACATCTTCTCGGACGACTTGGTCAACGGCAACGAGGCCGGCAAGAGCATGAACGTCGATCCCACCGAGCTGCTCGAGAGCGTCGCCGATACGCCCGAACAGCAACTCGACGGACTCGAGAGCACCCAGTTCAACGACGCCAACTTCTAACACGCCACCAGCCATTGACGACAACGGCCTCGCATCTCATAAGAGGTGCGAGGCCGTTTTATGTCGCAACGGACCAGTGAGCTACGAACGGCGCGGCTCGGGAACCACGAGCCTATCGGGGCTCGCGCCCTCGGCATCCATCAGGCTCACGTAGCGAATCGACGGATCCCCATACATCGCGTAGTAATAATTGCCCGTGCGCGCGCTAAAGCATCCGGTGTAGATAGTCTTCTCGAACTTGCCATCGCCCATCCTGGACGCACCCTCGATCATCACCACGCCCTCGAGTGAACGGAACATGCGGACGACGTTTTCGGTCTCGCTCTCCTTTTGCGGGTAATTGGCATTGAGGTACGCCGCCTTTACAAAACGGCTCGGCGAATAGCAATCGCCCGGAATGCCGCGCATGCCGGCACCGGCTCCATAGGGCTTAAGCTCGGCGCCACGCCATGTCGCCGTCTGCGGAAAATCGCTTGTGGCGGTGATATAGGTGCGCAGGTTTTCCATGTGCCACGGGAAGGTCGGCTGGTTGGCAAGGGTGTCGACCGGATCGTCGTATACATGCAGGCCGTCAGCCATCATCTCGACCACGATGCTGCGCTGGCTGTCGCCGATAATCCAATGGAGCAGCGACACGCCCAGCCCCTCTCCGGCAGATTTGGCGACAATCACCGTGTCGCGCAGCGCGGCTTCGACCTCATCGACCGTCGAGAACGTCGCTGCCACCCACAGGGGAAACTCATAGGCCGCGATATTGGTCTTGCCGTCGACAGGGCCCTCGGCATACTCGGCATAGCCGGGAAAGTTGAGCCCCGCCACAGCCAGACCCGCATCGTTACCACAGTCGAAAAACATGGGATAGTTCTTGTAATCGATGCACATGCCGATTACCGCGTGTGCCGCCGACGCATCGTCGATAAACGAATACGGAATGTGGAACCCGCGCGGCATCACGCGAACCTGTTGGCCGTAGTCAAAGCTCCAGTCGAGGTTGCGGCCCAGATACATGTGGCCAGAATTATCGGTAAATCGAATGCTCGTGCACATAGCGCCTCCTAGCTTTACGGTCCTGCTAAGGTTATTGTCACCAAACAAAAAGGCGCTAAACACAAAAGCCCGGACATGACAACAATGTCACGCCCGGACCAAAAGAGACGAAGTGCGGTGCTTTGGTCCCCTTAGACCAACTTTCCAAGACAGTGGTCGATCATATGCTGGACCATCTGCGCCTCGAAGCCCACAAAGTCCTGCTTGCGCTCGCGCATCTTGCCATCGACGATCTGGTCAAAGGCAACCTTGCACTTGATATAGCGCGTGGACTTGGTGACCTCCTCGTGCGTCAGGCAGCTCTCCTCCATCTTGCTGGCGCCCAGGCCAAACACCAGACGGGGGTTGTAGAGCACGTGGGGCTCGCCGGCATCGTCCAGGTAGACGCAGACCTTCTTGGTAACGCCAATCTGATTGGCGGCCAAGCAGCCGGCATCATCGAGCGACTTGATGGTATCAATCAGATCCTGAGCGACCGATTCGTCCTCGACAGTCGCAACCTCGCAACGCTGAGACAGGATAGCCTCGTCGCGGCAGAGCTCTTTAATCATACGTTCCTCCATAGGGGTCGTTGTAACCGCTTAAGTATACGGTACCTACACAATTTCATGCGATAAATACCGTCCGTCTGTTACAAAGCGCCGAACATCAACATGCGAGGAACAGCAAGGTTGTAAAGACGATATAGTAAGTGAGTTCGTGTCAATCGGCCTAAACTCGGGGCTGAACAAGGAAAGGGTATGCATGGACGAACTTTTTCACGTCAGTGAGCGCAAGTCCACAATCGGGACCGAACTTCGCGCTGGACTGACAACATTCCTGGCGATGGCCTACATCATCGCCGTCAACCCCGCAGTGCTCTCGGGCGCTGGCATTGATGCGGGAGCGCTCGCCTGCGCCACCTGCCTGGGCGCCGGCATCATGACCATCTGCATGGGCATCTTCGCCAACCGCCCGCTCGCCTGCGCGTCGGGTCTGGGCATCAACGCCATGATCGCGGGCATCGCCACCACCATGTGCGGCGGCGACTGGCACGTGGCCATGAGCGTTATCTTCCTCGAGGGTATCGTCATCTTGCTGCTCGTCCTGTGCGGCCTGCGCGAGGCCATCATGGACGCCATCCCCGTGGTCCTGCGCCACGCCATCTCGGTGGGTCTGGGCCTGTTTATCGCCATGATCGGCCTGTGCGACGCCGGCATCATCACCGCTGGCGCCGGTACGCTCGTCGGCCTGGGCGACATCGCCTCCCCCACCTTTATCGTCGGCATCATCTCCATCGTCGTGACGGTTGCCCTGGCTTCCCGCAACGTGCCGGGCTCGCTGCTCATCGGCATCATCGTCGCCGTTATCGCCGGAATCCCGCTGGGCGTCACCCATGCGCCCGAGGGCCTCATCGCACCGCTCGACTTCTCGACCTTCGGCGCCCCGTTTGCCAGCACTGCCGACGGCAACCTTGCCATCGTGAAGGTCCTGACCGACCCGATGCTGCTCGTCGTTGCCTTCTCGCTGCTCATGAGCGACTTCTTCGACACCATGGGCACCGCGATGGCCGTCGCCAAGCAGGGCGAGTTCTTGACCGAGGGCGGCAATGTCGAGGACATCCGTCCCATCCTGGTCGTCGACTCCGTGGCCGCTGCTGCCGGTGGCTTTATGGGCGTCTCCTCCATCACCACCTTCGTCGAGTCCACCTCTGGCGCTGCCGACGGTGGCCGCACGGGCCTCACCTCCGTCACCACCGGCGTGCTGTTCATTCTCGCCGCGTTCTTCTCCCCCATCGTCACCATCGTTTCCAGCGCCGCCACCTGCGGTGCTCTGGTCTACGTCGGCTACCTCATGATGAGCGAGGCCTCCGAGATCGACTGGTCCGACGTGTCGCAGGGCTTCCCGGCGTTCATGATTGTCGCCGGCGTGCCCTTCACCTACTCCATCTCTGCCGGCATTGGTCTGGGCTTTATCGCCTACGTGGTCGTCGCGCTCTTTAAGGGCGAGGCATCCAAGATCAAGCCGCTCATGTGGATCGCAGCCCTCGCCTTCCTCGTCTACTTCTTTGTAGCGTAGGCGCAAGATTCGCAATACCAAACAGCAAAGCGCGGAGTCGCATCGAGCGGCTCCGCGCTTTGCTTTTAAAACCAGGCACCACACGGACGCGCGATGTATTGCTTCGCAAGTTTTGGACGTTTTGCTCTCCAAACGGCACTACCGACGGCTACATCCTGCAGATATGCTGGATATAACCGCATAGGCCCTATGAGGATGGGAGTAACCATGGCCGCCTTGTTCACGACCCCCAAGCGCAATGACAAAACCTCTGGAGCCCATTTTGTCGAGCCCGACCTGCGCCGTCGCACGCTGCTCGCACACGGCAGCTGGCGCCGCGTGACGCGCCGCATCGTTGTAGGCGCCGTATGCGCGCTTACGGTAAGCTCGCTGCTCATGCCGAGCATCTCGCTCGCAGCCGAGTGGGTGGACGTTGGCAGCGTCCGCCACGAAGCGGCCGCGGGCCCCACGGGAGACGCCGCCGGTACCTGGTCATGGGATGGCGCCGATGACATGAAGCTCAACGGCTATAACGGCGGCGCGATCGAGGCAGCAGGCAAGCTCAACGTGAGCTACGAGGGCAACAACACCGTCACTAACGACGACGGCCGCGGCATCAAGGTTAAGGATGGCGCGAACGAGAACGCCGAGCTTAATATTCAGGGCGACGCGTCCAGCACGCTCAACGTGACATCTTCTCGTGACGCCATCACTTCCGTCGGCAACATCAACATCGACGGCGCTGGCACTGTCAACGCCACGAGCACCGAGCACGATGCCATCGATGCCGGGGGCGATGTCACCATCAAGGGCTCGGGAAACGTTAACGCCATGGGCGATTCGGATGGCATCAGGGCCGACGGCAACATCACGATCGACAACAGCGGAACCGTCACCGCCAAGGCCACCGAGGATCAGGGTATCGATGCTAACGAGAACCTCATCATAAAGGGCGACGGCAAGGTAGAGGCAAGCTCTATCGAGGACAATGCGATTTGGGCCGACGGCAGTATCGAGATCTCGGGTGGCAGCCAGGTCAAGGCAAGCTCCGAGGAAGACGCCGCCATCGACGGTAAAAACAGCCTCACGGTCACGAACGCTTCCCTCAACGCAAGTGGCGTTGGGTATGGCATCTATGTCTACAAGGGCATCACGCTCGATGGCGCGACCGTGACGGTCCGCGCAAGCTCAGATGGCGGGGAAGTCAGCGCACTCTTCACCGATGAGGACGACATCGTCATCAAGAACGGCTCGACTGTGGATGCGCTCGCAGAAGGCAGGTTCTCGGTTGCAATCTCCACCAGTAATTTCTACTCCGGCGAAGCGGGTGGCCATATCTACATCAGCGACTCCGTTGTCAAGGCCATAGCCCGCTATGCCGAGACCGGCGGCGACGGCCCCGACCACTACAGTGGAGACCAAAACGACGAAATCATCCCTGAGTCCGAGGGCCTGAACATCGGCATCTTCGCGCAGACCAGCGAGGGCATCACGCCCGCGACCATCTCGATCGTCCGCAGCAGGGTCACGGCCAAGGGAGACACGGCGGCAATCTTCGCCCTTGCCATGAGCGCGGACGGCAAGGCGATCGGCACCATCGAAATCGAAGGAGCCACCATCCAGACGCCTGAAGGCGGCAAGGTCATTGACTATCGCAACAAGGAAGAACTCAGCGACGGCATCGTCTACGAGGCGGGTCAAACCATCGGCACGGGCGACGCCGTGATCGACTCCCCCTACAACGAAGCAGTCGCCAAGCACACGCTCATCGCGCCTCCCGAGGAGACCAAACCCGAGGAAAAGCCCGGCGAGACCAAGCCGGGTTCCAAGTCCGAGGGCACGAAGACGACCAAGACCGTTGCAGTTGCAACCACGGGAGCCAAGACCACCGGCAAGCTCGCAGCAACCGGCGACGCCTCGAGCGCAGCCATCGTGGCAGCCGCCCTTGCGGGAACAGCCGCCATCGCCGCGGGCGCCGTGGTGAGCCGCAAGCGCTCGTAAACACTTTTTCGCACGGGACGGGTGGATCGCGGCCCTTGCCTTCCTCGTCTACTTCTTCGTAGCGTAAGGGCAAGGCTGCAAAAGCTGAACAATAAAGCGCGGAGTCGCCATGCGGCCCCGCGTTTTTCTTTTAGCGCCGGTCCCTGCGCCGGCGTGCGGCCTATTTCTCCCCCCATTTTGGCCATTTTGCCCTCCAAACGGCACTACCGCCGGCAACATCCAGCAGATACGCTGAATCTAGTCGTATAGGCCCTATGAGAACGGGAGCAACCATGGCAGCCTTGTTCACGACCCCCAAACGCAATGACACTACCGCCGGAACCCATGTTGCCGAACCCGACGTTCGCCGTCGCATAGGACTCGCGCACGGCAGCTGGCGCCGCGTGACGCGCCGCATCGTCGCGGGCGCCGTGTGCGCGCTCACGGTGAGCTCGCTGCTCATGCCGAGCGTCTCGCTCGCAGCGGAATGGGTCAAGGTCGGCGGCAACAAGTACAACACCGCGGCGAGCGACGAGGCCGGTACCTGGTCGTGGGACGGCGCCGACGACTTGAAGCTCAACAACTATAACGGCGGCGAGATCCAGGCCGCAGGCAAGCTCAACGTGAATTACTCGGGAACCAACATCGTCACTGCCGAATGGATCGAAAGCATCAACGTTTCTCATGGCACTAACGAGAATGCCGAGCTCAATATCCAAGGCAACGAGGGCGGCACGCTCAGCGTGACATCTACTGAGGACGCTATCCTCTCCACGGGTAATATCAACATCGACGGAGCCGGATCCGTCAACGCCACGAGCACTGGGTTTGATGCCATCAATGCCGGAGGTGATCTCGCTATCAAAGGTTCGGGCAACGTCAACGCCACGGGTGCATCGGATGGCATCAGGGCAAACGGCAATATCACGATTGACGACAGCGGAGCCGTCACCGCCAGGGCTACCAAGGACAAGGGTATTGGAGCCGACAAGAACCTCACCATCAAGGGTGACGGGACGGTCGAGGCAAGCTCAGCCGATGGTGAGGCCCTTTGGAGCGGCGGCAATATCAACATCTCGGACGGCAGCCAGGTCAAGGCAAACGCCGAGGGATATCTTGCCGTCGACACTGAGGGCAGTCTCGCGGTCACGAACGCCTCCCTTGACGCAAGCGGTGTTGAATATGGCGTCTATGCCCACAAGGGCGTTACGCTCGATCACGCGACCGTGACGGTCCGTACCAGCGCGAACGGCGGCCAGGCCATCGCCCTCATCACTGACGGGGGCGACATCGACATCAAGAACGGCTCCACCGTGGACGCGTTTGCGGAAGGCGAGGTTTCGGCTGCATTCTCCACCAGAAACGATCGACCCAACGAGAAGGGCGGCAACATCTACATCAGCGACTCCGTTGTCAAGGCCATAGCCCGCTATGTCGAGAACGGCGACGGCCCCACCCCCTACAGCGAAAACCAAGATGGCGAGACGAGCCCCGAGCCCCAAGGCGAGAACATCGGCATCATCGCCCAGACCAGCGAGGGCGTCACACCCGCAGTCATCTCGATCATCCGCAGCAAGGTAACGGCCGAAGGAAATACAGCGGCAATCTTTGCCCGTGCCATGAGCGCTGACGGCAAGACAATCGGCACCATCAAGATTGAGAACGCCGCCATCCAGACGCCCGAAGGCGGCAAGGTCATTGACTATCGCAAGCTCCGTGACGGCATCTACGAGGCAGGCCAAGCCATCGGCACGGGCGACGCCACGGTCGACTCCCTCTATATCAAAGCAGTCGCCAAAAGTACGACCATCGCACCTCCCGAGGTAGCCAAGCCGGAAGACCCCAAGCCCGACGAGACCAAGCCCGCAGAAAGCAAGCCCGCGGAGTCCAAGCAGAACCCCAAGCCTGAGGGCTCAAAGCCGACCAAGGCCGTTGCGGCTTCAACCACGAAAGCCAAGACTACCGGCGTGCTCGCGGCAACCGGCGACACCTCGGGTGCGGCCATCGTGGCAACCGTCCTTGCGGGAACAGCCGCTATCGCCGCAGGCACCATGGCGAGCCGTAAGCGTTCTTAGACGCCTCTGCGCACATGGCAGCTCCCGCGAAGGCCCCGAGCCCCAGCACCGTTTAACAACGCCACCGCCGAGCTCCCCTCCGGCGGTGGCGTTTTCCATATGCGTCCGCAGGGGATGCACGAGATTGTCTTTGGTCTAGCCCAACCGGCATACGCTGGCATGCGACAATTGGGGCTGCCGATATCACAACACTGAGAGAAGCCCGTCATGGAAGCGCATCAAAAGCAGATAACCGTTTATTCGAATCATACGGAAAGCGCGCCTGTCATCTACCTTCCTGTGGTCGTGGGCGACGGCAGCGAGGTTTATAAGTGTTGCCGAGAGCTCGACTGTCCGCCATTCGCCCTCGTCACCATTGGCGGGCTCGATTGGAATCGCGAGCTGAGCCCCTGGGCATGCGACGGGACCGTACGCGATGCCGAGCCTTTCGGCGGCCAAGCTGCCGATTTTCTTGATGAGCTGCTGAATCAGATAATCCCCCAGGTCGAGTCGTCGCTTCCTCAGCCGCCCACCTGGCGCGGCATTGCCGGTTACTCGCTCGCGGGCCTCTTCGCACTCTGGTCCCTCTGGCAAACCGACGCCTTTGACCGCGCCGCGAGCGCATCGGGGTCGCTATGGTTTCCCGACTTTGTCGACCGTGCCAGCACGGCCCCTTTTGCCGGCAGCCCGCAAGCCGTCTACCTGTCACTCGGCAAAAAGGAAACCAAGACGCCCAACCGCATGATGCGGCATGTACTCGACGACACACGCGCGATGGAAGCGTTGCTCGTCGAGCGCGGCATTCCAACAACGCTGGAGCTCAACCCCGGCAATCACTTTGCCCAAACCGACTTGCGCATGGCCCGCGGCATCCACTGGATACTGACGCATTAAAAATGGTGCCCACGCGCATATACGCATGGGCACCATATCTTGTTTTATCTGAACGCAGCTGCTACTTAGCAGCCTCCTCAAGATCGGAGACATCAAACTCAAAGTCGTTACCCGGCAGGATGGCGTTGAGCACGATGCCCACCAGCGAGCCCACGGCAAGGCCGGAAAGCGAAATCGTCACGCCGCCCAGCTCCAGCACGATGGCACCGGCGGTGCTGTACGCAATGCCGAGCGAAAGCACGAGCACCAGGGCTGCCACCAGCACGTTACGGTTGTTCTGGAAATCGACCTGGTTCTCGATGAGGTTGCGAACGCCCACGGCGCTGATCATGCCATAGAGCACGAGCGACACACCGCCGATTACACACGCCGGCATGGCGGCGATCACGGCAGCGAACTTGGGGCAGAACGAAAGCACGATGGCGCAGCACGCGGCAATGCGAATCACGCGCGGGTCGAACACGCGCGTCAGAGCGAGCACGCCGGTGTTCTCGCCATACGTGGTGTTGGCCGGAGCGCCAAAGAGCGAAGCCAGGATCGTGGCGAGACCATCGCCGAGCAGCGTGCGATGCAGGCCGGGATCGGCAATGTAGTTACGCTCGCAGGTGGAGCCAATAGCGGAGATATCACCGATATGCTCGATCATGGTTGCAAAGGCCAACGGCATGATGGTGATGATGGCCGTCGTGGCAAGACCGCTATCGAACTGCGGCCCAAAGAGTGCAAACACGGTGTTGTCCCACACGATGGGCAGACCGACCCACGAAGCGGCGGCAACGCCCGAGAAATCAACCTCGCCGAGCGCAGCCGCAACGGCATAGCTCACCACAACGCCCAGCAAGATCGGCACGATCTTAACCATGCCACGGCCCCAGATGTTGCAGATGACGATCACTGCCACGGCGACAACGGCAACAAGCCAGTTGGTCTGGCAGTTGGCAATAGCGGAGCTTGCCAGGATCAGACCGATCGAAATGACGATGGGGCCAGTCACCACCGGCGGGAAGAAGCGCATGACGCGCTTGGCGCCAAACGCGCGGAAGAGTGCCGCAAGCACCGGATAGAGCAGGCCGGCACAAGCTACGCCCAGGCAGGCGTAGGGCAAAAGCTCGGCCTCGCCGTTGGGTGCGATTGCGGCATAACCGGCAATAAAGGCAAACGATGAGCCCAAAAATGCCGGTACCTTACCGCGCGACAGGGAGTGGAACAGCAGCGTGCCCAAGCCGGCAAACAAAAGCGTTGCCGATACCGAGAGGCCGGTGAGCACGGGCACCAGTACCGTGGCGCCAAACATGGCAAACAGGTGCTGCAGGCCGAGCAGGAACATGCGCGGGCGGCCGAGCGACGATGCATCGTAGATGGCATCGGTGACGGCGGGCGTCGAGGATTGGGACATGGATGTCCTTTCGAATGGAAGGGCGATCGGGCATATCGGATAACCTGCCCGAACGATACGATCCGAAACATTGTACGCGATACGCCATGTCTCGCACGCGCCGTCACCTGCGAACGTTACCGCTATTTCCAAACGCGCTCGGCAATGCGCTTGACCAGCGCGATCTTTGCCCATTGCTCGTCCTCGGTCAGCTTGTTGCCAATCTCGCAGCTGGCAAAGCCGCACTGAGGCGACAGGTACAGGTTCTCGAGCGGAACATACTTTGCAGCCTCGTGAATACGCTCGACGATGGCATCCTCGTCCTCAAGCTCAGCGGCCTTGGTGGTCACTAGGCCCAACACGACCTTCTTGCCGGGGGCAACGTACTTGAGCGGCTCAAAGCCACCGGCACGCGGCGTATCGAACTCAAGGTAAAACGCATCGACGTTCTCGTGTGCGAACAGGTACGGCGCGATGGGGTCATAGCCGCCCTCGAAGGCATAGGTGGAGTGGTAATTACCACGGCACACATGCGTGTTGATGACCAGGTCGTCGGGCTTGCCCTCGATGGCGGCGTTGTTGAGCGCCACGCCCAGCTCGGACACCTTTTGCAGGTCGACCGGGCTCATACCAGTCTTTGCCACAAAGTCGGTATCGCAATAGATGCCCCAGGTGCAGTCATCAAATTGAATGTTGCGGCAGCCTGCGGCATACAGGTCGGCAATCACGGTGCGGTATGCCGCCGCGATGGCGTCGGCGAGCTCTTCGTCGGTCTTATAGACAGCGCGCAGGCTCTCCTGCTGGCCATCGCAGCGGTCGAGCGTGACTTCGGAGAACGTCTGGATCGGCGCCGGAATAGTTTGCCGCGCGACCTGGCCCTCCCCCTCGAGCGCCTTGACAAATTTGAAGTGCTCGACGAACGGATGGTTCTCGCCGCTAATGGGACCGGTTACCACGGCGGTGTCGGCGGTGGTCTCCTCATCGTGGAACATATAGCCCGTACGCGAGGTGCGACGCTCGACGCCGTTCAGCCCCCACATAAAATCGAGGTGCCAGTAGCTGCGGCGGAACTCGCCATCGGTGATGACCTGCAGGCCGGCGGCCTTTTGCTTGTCCACCAGGTCGCGAATAGCCTCTTCCTCGACGGCCTTAAGCCCCTCGGCATCAAGCGTGCCTGCCGCATAGGCAGCGCGGGCATCCTTTACGGCCTGCGGACGAAGAAAGCTGCCGACGATATCAGCGCGAAACGGCGCGTTCGGTTGAATTGAAGTGCTCATAGATATCTCCCTTTGTATTGGTTGCTTTACTGGGACAGAGTATGAGCGCTCATATGGCCATCGTAAAATATACGTTTATAACAGTTTGATATAGATAATTCCTATATCAGTCTGGACTGCCATAAAGAAATTTGACCCGCGCGGAGCACAGCAGCCTAGATATGCTGACGGATCGCGTCGATATAGGCTTGGCCGTAGCGCGTGAGCGTCGTATTTTTGCGCGTGATGATGCCGATCTCCATGTACTCGTCCACATCGAGCGGAATCGAGATGATGCCGGGGCCGTTGAGCTCGTGACTAATCACGCCCGAACACACCGTGTAGCCGTTGAGTCCCATGGCCAGGTTGAACAGCGTCGCACGGTCGCGCACGCGGATATTCTTGCGGCGCTCAAACGTCGAGGTCAGCTCCTCGGAATAATAAAACGAGTTGTAGCTGCCCTGCTCGTAGGATAAAAACGGATAGTCCTCGAGATCCTCGAGTGTCACGCTGGAACTGTCCGCCAGCGGATGGTCGGCACACACAAAGACGTGCGGCGTGGCGCAGAAAAGCCCTTCGAACACGAGCTCGTTGGCCGCCAGCATGCGCTCGATAACCTCGCGATTATGCTCGGACAAGTACAAGATGCCTAGTTCGCTTTTCATATGCGCGACGTCCTCGATAATCTCGTGAGTCTGTTCCTCGCGCAGGGTAAAGTCATAGCGCGCGGCATCGAACTCACGAATCACATCGACAAACGCATTAACGGCAAAGGAATAATGCTGACAGCTCACACTAAAATGCGGCACCTGCTCGGATGCGCCCTTGTACTTGCCCTCGAGCAGATCGGCCTGGTCGAGCACCTGGCGCGCGTAGCCCAAGAAGGTCTCGCCCTCCTCGGACACAATGACACCCTTGTTGGTGCGCTCAAAGATATGCACACCCATCTCGTTTTCGAGATCGCGGATCGACGCGGTAATCGAGGGCTGCGACACAAAGAGCCGGCGCGAGGCCTCGGTGATGCTGCCGCATTCGGCAACTTTGACGACATACCTGAGCTGCTGGAGCTTCATAGCGCCCTCCCTAGACGTTCGTGACGTCGAAACCCGTCGCATCCATCTGACGCATAAACGGCGGCATCTCCCCCGTCGCGGCGCAGGCGGCAATCTGATGTAGAGCCCCGGCAACCGCATCGTCTGCCGCAGCGCCGATATGCCAGCGCGCGGCAGCCGTGACAGCCTCGTTGGCATTGGCGACTGCAACGGAGTTGGGAACGGCATCGATCATGGGCAGATCGTTATCGGAATCGCCAAATACGGCCACCTCATCGGGCGTCAGGCCCAAAGCGCGCGCCAGCTCCAGCGCAGCGCAGCCCTTGTCCCAACCAGCCGGAAGGATGTCAAACAGGCGCACTCGGTTGTTGGGAAACACAAGCGAGAGTTCCGGCACCTCAGCGGCAACGCGCTCACGTAGCTCCGCGAGCTCCTCACGCGAGCGGGCGCTCCAGATATTTGCCTTGAACACCGGCGCGTCGTCGACAACAGGACGGCACGGAGCCTCTTCGCCTTTGAGCCATGCGTTGCCGCCCGACTCCATGGCGCGATGCACGCGCTCGGGGTCGCTCGTCACGCAATAGGCATCGTTATCCCAAAAGTCGTCACCCAGGCTGTAGACCTTTAGATAGGTATCGTCGGTCTCTTGCTCGAGGTAATCGGCCAGACGCATCAGGGCATCGTTGTCGGTCGCGCGCGAAGCGACCGCCTGACCGTCGACAAACATGACCTGGCCGTTGCAGAACGCACCGGTCGAAAAGCACTCGGAACGATTTTTGAACATCCAGCCCATCGCGGACGGTTGGCGACCCGAAACCGGGCCAAAGTGCAGACCAGCCGCCTGCATGGCATGAATACCCTCAATGGCGTAGTCGCTGGCACCGTCATGCCCGGCTGGAATCAGCGTATCGTCCATATCGGTCAGCACAAGTTTGATCATAGAGTCCCCCAGTCATTTTCACCGTAACCATTGTAACGACCTACCAATAAGGGACAGGTTTATTTTGGCAGGTTTTATCTGGGAAAATGCAGCGCCCCTGTTGCCACCTGCCAAAATAAATCTGTCCCTTTTTGGCAGGTGCGTTAGTATAGGGAGCAACAGATTCGATGCGGGAGTGCCGGCGGTGCAAACCACAAGGCTGAGAGGGCATAGGGCCCAATCCTTTGAACCTGTCAGTTAATGCTGGCGTAGGGAGCATGCCGCCTTTACAGGGGCGCTGTCTATGCACAGCGCCCCTTTTCTATGCCAAGGAGGCATGTGCAGTGATTGATTCGAAACAGCTTAAGCAAAATGTGGTCAAGGCCGTGGAAGAGATTCGCGCGGCCAATCCGATGGCCGGCTCCATCACCAACACGGTGACGATCGACTTTGTCGCCAACGCACAGCTCGCCGTGGGCGGTTCGGCCGCCATGGTCTATCTGCCAGACGAGGGCGAGGCACTCGTTGCCGGCGGCGGCGCCATCTATCTCAACATGGGCACGCTCTTCCCCATCTACGAGCAGACGATTCCCCGCGCGGCCAAGGCGGCATACGACGCCGGCAAGCCCTGGGTGCTCGACCCGGTGGGCCTGGGCATCGGCAGCCTGCGCACCCAGCTGGTAAACGAGCTCAAGCAGTACAAGCCCGCCATCGTGCGCGGCAACGCCTCCGAGATTATCGCGCTCGCCGGCCTGTGGGGTCTTGAGGGCGAGGCGGCCGATCTGAGCCGCGTACGTGGTGTCGATACCACCGACACGGTCGACGCCGCCCGCGATGCCGCCGTGGCGCTCGCCCGCTACACCGGCGGCGCCGTAGTGGTCTCTGGCGAAGTCGACCTGATCACCGACGGCACGACCGTGGCCAAATCCCACGGCGGCAGCCCGCTCATGTCCAAGATCACCGGCTGCGGTTGCTCGCAGGGCGGCGTCCTGGCCGTGTACGCCTGCGCTGCCGACCCGTTTACGGCAGCCGTCTGCGGCACCGCCGTCTACAACGTTGCCGGCACGCGTGCCGCCGCTGTCGCCGATGCCCCGGCAAGCTTTAAGGTCGCCTTTATCGACGAGCTCTACCGCGCAACCGCCCAAGACATCGCCGATAACCAACTCGAGCTCGAGGAGGCATAAGCCATGTCCGAACCCGCAACCAACGCCGGCATGAACACGCTCGTCGCCGTTGCCATCGCCCCGTGCGGCACCGGCGATGAGCTGTCCGCCGAGGTCGCCGAGGTCGTGCGCGTCATTCGCGAGAGCGGCCTTCCCAACCGCACCACCTCGATGTTCACCGAGATCGAGGGCGACTGGGACGAGGTCATGCAGGTCGTGCGCGACGCAACCTTTGTGTTGGCGAGCAAGGGCATCCGCACCGAAGTCGTGCTCAAAGCCGATATTCGACCCGGATTTACCGACACCATGACCGGCAAACTCGAGCGCATGGAAGCACAGATCAAGAAACAGGAGGAAGCACGATGAGCATCCGCGACAACCTTGATATCTCGGCCTATCTGGTACTCGGCCCCGAAAACACGCTCGGGCGCCCCGTGGGCGATGTGGTGGCCCAGGCACTCGACGCCGGCTTTACCTGCATCCAGGTGCGCTCCAAGGTGGCAAGCGCCCGCGAAATCATCGCACTGACGGGCGACGCCGCGCAGGCAATCGCAAAGGCTGGCAAGACCGGCCAGGTCGCCCTGCTGATTGACGACCGCCTGGACTGCGTACTCGCCGCGCGCGAGCAGGGCATTGCTGTCGACGGCGTGCACGTGGGTCAGAGCGACATTCCCGTCGAGGTCTGTCGCAAGCTGCTGGGGCCCGACGCCATCGTGGGCCTTTCGGCCCGTTGCGAGGAGATGCTCGAGTACGTCAAGACCGCCGACATGAGCCTAGTCGACTACCTGGGCATCGGCCCACTCCACGAGACCGAGACCAAGCGCGACTGCGGACGCGCGGCCGACGGCTCCATCATCACCAAGAGCTTTGAGGACCTGGCCGCACTCCACGCGGCAAGCCCCGTGCCCATCGTGGTGGGCGGCGGCGTCAAGACGGCCGACCTGCCGCAGCTCAAGGCCACCGGCGTCGATGGCTTCTTTGTGGTGAGCGCCGTCTGCAGTGCCGACGACCCCCACGCCGCGGCCAAGGAGCTTGTCGACACCTGGCAGCAGGCATAGACATAGGCCGAGCAGCTGCTCCGCGGCCTCATATCTTCAGCAATGGAAAGCGCATCCCAGTTTGGACGTCCATTCCGGGATGCGCTTTCCGCCGAGCACACGGCAAGTTGCTCTACCCCGCTAGGTAGGCCTCCAGCGCAGGCAAAGTCGCTTCCGCATCGTGGCGGCCGATCTGGTAGATGCGCTCGAGCTCATCCGGTTCGCGGCACAGCGACGGCACCTTCACCGATTCGCTCGGCCGCACTACAAAGATTTCGCCGGCAGCCTCGCGGCGTGCCAGGTCATCGAGCGTGGCATTGTAGACCTCATGCCGATGCTCAAGCGCTGCGACAAACTCCGGGTAGTGACGGAACACGCGCCGCAGCATGGGCATCACGTTGTTGGGCTGCTTCACAAAGCCCGCCGGCTGCGTGAGCACCACGATATTGCGGTCATACCCCTGCGCAAACAGCCAAGCGCTGGGAATGGAATCAGCCACGCCACCATCCAGATATTTATGCCCCTCAATGACAACGGGGCGCGTCGCCACGGGAATCGCCGACGACGCCCGGATCCACTCGATATCCCTCTCGTCGCCATAGGGCAGGTCGTGGTAGACGGCCTTGCCTGTCTCGATATCGGTACACACGCACGTAAACCGCATGGGGCAGGCGCGATATGTCTCCAGGTCGATGGGATCGCGCTCGATGGGTACCTCGTGATAGGCAAAATCGGCATTGAACATGTCACCGGTTCGCAACCAGCTCGTCACGCTCGCATAGCGCCTATCGGCACAATAGGCCTTGTTGTAGCGAATGGCGCGGCCGATCTGGCGCGATTTAAAGTTGTAGCCAAACGCCGCGCCCGCCGAGACGCCCACCATATGGTCGCAGGTCAAACCGTGCTCCATCCAAACGTCGAGCACGCCCGCCGTATACATACCGCGGTAGCCGCCTCCCTCGAGCGCGAGCCCCACCGTGCGCGCCGTATTCGGCTGTGCCATGCGACCATCTCCGTTCCTGCGTTTTAAAACGGGACAAGTATACCCGTCAACATATATCGTCTCATTCGCATTTTTATCGAACATCGCATCGCCGCGCTACCGCTTGTCGAATAATAGCCGCCCACAGCATGTGCGCCCATATATAATTGTGCGCTGTTGTTTATACTACGCAGCAGTTATCAACAACGAACATTAGCCGGCAAAGTAACTCAACAACGCAGCAAGGCGGGGCCTGGATACACGCAAAACGCCGAGCAACGACGCGTGTACACAACGAGCTCGCCCGACGCAATCCGCCCCGACCTCAGAAAGCCGCTTAGAACATGGATACTGTCAGCAATTACACCGAAACGCTCGAAAGGACCGTCCGTGACCTTCTCGAGCGTCAGGATGATCTGATTAGGACCGCCTTTACCGACCAGCTTACCGGACTTGGCAACCGCGGCGGCTTTGCCCGCTCCCTCGAGGAGCTCTGGGGGCAGGACACCCCCGTTACCATGGCGTTCATCGATATCGACAATCTCAAGCACTGCAACGACGTCTTTGGGCATGACGAGGGCAACCGCTATATCTTACAGGTAAGCCTCTATCTCAAACTGTATATGAAAGTGGACGAGGCGGCGTTTCGCATAGGCGGCGACGAGTTTGCCATCCTATCTACGATTGCGACCGAGGACGACCTCGCCGAACGTCTGAGACACTGCCGAATGATCCTGCTCAAAAACAACGATTCCGAGATGCCTCATTCGTTTAGCTACGGAGTGGCACACGCCGACCCCGCCCTGGGCGAAGCCTCCAATCGCATGACACTCGATGCCGACCATCGCATGTACGACCACAAGCTGCGCCATGCCATGCACCTTGATCGACGCAATATCGTGCAAGTCCACGCCGACGACTTCGAAATAAGCGACCGCGTTTTCGATGCCTTTTCGATGCTCAACGAAGGCCGTTATTGCTTTATCGAGAACTTGGACAAGCATCGCACCCTTTGGTCACAAGGCGCCTTGCGCGATCTCGGTCTTCCTTCCGAGCATATCGACAACTGCCGCGATTACTGGAAAACGCGTGTCCATCCCGATGACCTTGAGGCCTATACCAGCGATATCGACCAAATCTACAACGGCTCCAAACACCGCCGCGTCATGCAGTACCGTATGCGCAATGCCGCGGGCGACTACGTCCTTTGCCGCGCTCGCGGGTTTCGTATCGACGGCGACGGAAATACCCCCTCGCTCTATGTCGGCGAGCTCGTCAACCACTCGCTTGCCGAAACCGTCGACGCCGCTACGGGCCTCGGAACGCAGCGTATGCTGATCAACGCTATCGATGCCTGCCGTCGCGACCGTTGCGAGACGGGGCTTATAGCGGTCCGCGTTCGCGGCACGGCAAAGCTCAACGAGCTCTATGGGGCCGAGGCTGTCGACAACATGCTCGCCGAATACGCAGGCCGCATGTTGTCGATCACCCGCGGCAGGAGTCGCGTCTTCCGCTCACGAAACGCCCAGTTCGTCGTGCTTAGCAACGAGTTGGGCCACGAGGCATTCGAGCAACTGACCCATCATCTTAAAGAAGCCGTTTTCGCTCCTGTTCAAATCGCGGGCGATACCATTACCCCCGTCTGCCTCGTCGTTCCGGCCTTTTACGAGCGCTTAATCAATCAAGCGACCGCCGTTTTAGGCGAGCTCGACCGTCGTCTTCGTGCGGCCGGCGGGCTTGTTCCCAACGACAGCCTCCCCATACCTGAGATTGAGCGCAAAAGCGCCGTCGCCGAACGCATCGATACGCTCACGGGCCTCTATCGACCCAGCGAGTTTATGCGGCGTGCCAACGCATTTCTGAGGACAGGGCACGACGGCGCTTGGTGTATCGCCACCGTCGACATGGGACACATGCGGCTGTTCAACGAATGGCACGGACAGGCCGAGGGCGACCGCATGCTCGCCGATGTGGGCACGGTCCTCAAGGACATCGAGAATGCCGACATGGGCGTCGCAGGGTACTGGGGCCAAGATGGCTTTTGCGTACTCATCCCCTTTGAGCACGACACCGTCCATCAGATCTATAGCCGCATTCGCCAGGCCGTGGCCAAGCATGATAACGGCGTAGGTTTCTGGCCGTCCATGGGTGTCTACCCCATCGACTCCAACGAGGAAATCACCATCGATGCACAGGCCAAGGCCATGTTTACCAATCGACGCGCGAAAAACGACTTTAAGGATCGCATTGCCGTCTTTCGCCCCGAGGAATACAAGCGCGAGGTTGCGTTTCACCGCACCCTCACCGAGTTCCAGTATGCGCTCTCAAACGACCGCATCACCTACTACCTGCAGCCACTGGTTGATATGGAAACCGGCGAGATCATTGGCGCCGAGGCGCTCACACGCTGGATCGACAAAGATGGATCGTTAATTCCGCCCGCGTCCTTTATCCCGGCGCTCGAGGAAAGCGGCTTTGTGGTGACGCTCGACAAGTACATTTGGCAGGGTGTCGCCTCGTGGCTGCGCAAGCGCATCGACCAGGGGCTTCGCGTAATTCCGATTTCCCTTAACGTGTCGCGTGTCGACATCCTCGCCTGCGATGTCGCCAAACACATGAGCGCACTGGCTGCTCAGTACAACCTGCCGCCCGAGCTCATGCGCATCGAAATCACCGAAACCGCCTATACCGGAGAATCCGAGGCGGTGGACAAGCTGACGGCAGACCTGCATAATCAGGGCTTTTCGACCTATATGGACGACTTTGGCACCGGCCAGTCCACGCTCGCAATGCTCAAGAACGTCAACGTCGATGTTATCAAGCTCGACCGCACCTTTTTGCCTGATGGGAAAACCGACAACCGGAGCTCCCAGATCGTGTCGTCTATGCTCGAGATGGCGCAATCGTTGCACCTGCCCGTTGTGGTCGAAGGCATCGAGACAAATGAGCAGGCACAGCTGCTGCGCCAGATGGGCGCCCGCTACGCTCAGGGCTTCCTCTACCACTGCCCCATGCCGGCGAAGGATTTTGAGGCATTGTTCGATGGTGGCAATAACAACTGATACGCTCGCGCGCAAAACACCACCGTCTAGGGGAGCATTTGTCCCCATTGGCTAACTCATATCCCCAATTCAAACCGAATTGGGGATATGATACGGAGCATCCTGTCACCCAAGGAGGTTATCCATCATGAACGAGTCGTATCGCATGGGCGAGCAGTCAATCATTGCCCATCTTCAGCGGCTTGCGAACGGGGCCTCAACCGCCGAGCTCGACGTTGACGCGCTGCCCACGGAGTTGCGCGCCGTCGGCGAGCAACTGCAGAAAACGCTCGCCGTTTTGCAACAAGAACGCCAGTTGCTCGAACGTAGCGCCTATATCGATTCGCTCACCAATCTTGGCAACCGCGGTGGACTCGACCGCCATGTCAATCAGCTCTGGCGCAAAGGCGTCCCCTTCACCTGCGCCTATATTGACATCGATCACCTCAAGCACTGCAACGATAAGTTTGGCCACGCCGAGGGCAACCGCTATATTCTGGGCATCTGTCATGCGCTCACCGAGACCATGGAGCGCGATGACCTGCTGTTCCGTATCGGTGGAGACGAATTTGTACTCGTGTCCCCCACGACAGGCGAAGCCGAGCTCGAGCAGCGCTTGGAGCGGACACGCACCGATCTTGTCGAGGCAACATCGGACGGCAAGGCGCCCATGATCGCCAGTTTTAGTTTTGGTTGCTCGCACGTCGACCCGCTTGCAGGCGATTCGCGTCGCCAGATGACAATGGATGCCGATCGCAAAATGTATCGCTACAAGCTCATGCACCGCGTGCAGCAACCGAAAGAAGACAACGCGCCGATGCGGCCGATTGCCGATCAACTTCCTTGCAACGACCGCGTGTTCCAGGCGATCTCCATGAGCTCCGAGACACGCTATCCGTTTATCCTTAACCTCGATACGGGAGAATCGCAATGGTCGGTCAACGCCGTGCGCGATTTTGATCTGCCTTCCCAGCACCCTTTCAACTCGGTCGACATGTGGCTTGCCCGCGTTCATCCCGAGGACTGCGACAACGTACGCGCCGAGCTCGACATGGTGATAAACGGCACGTGGCACTTCCACTACATGCAGTATCGCGTAATGGACGCCACTGGAAAATACGTGCTTTGCGACTGCACGGGCTACCGCTTGGACGGCACCGATACCGAGCCCAACATGTATGTGGGCACTATCATCAACCGAAGCCTAGCAGATACGACCGACTCGGTAACGGGTCTGGGCGATGTCCACGCCCTGGTCAACGCTATTGGAGAGATGCGCCGCGTGCCGCGCGAAGCTGGCTTTATTGCCATTAAGGTCGACGATATCGCCGAGGTCAATGCCCGCTTTGGATTCGACGCAGGCGACCGCGTGCTCGCCGAAAGCGCCGCCTGCCTCATGGATTGTTCGCGCGGCAAGGGCCGCCTGTTCCGATCAACAGGACCGACATTCGTGGCGCTTTTCGACGACCTTGATCCCGAAGAGACCAACGCGATTGCAGAGGAAATCGAGCGGTTCCTGGGTTCGCCTGTGCTCATCGGATCGCTTGAATACCAACCGCCCATTCGCGTGGCTACGCTTCATCTGGACGCCGTCGACCGACAGCCCGTTTCCATTCTGAATGAACTCAAAGCACTGCTTAAAGAGGCGCCGCAAGTACCGGGCACCAAGCTGGACTAGCACCACGGGGCGCGATGTGAAACACAAACCGTTTCGCATCGCGCCCCACGCCATCTTCCCTCTCGTGCGATAATCCTCCGCAGAAGTCACCAACAGCAGAGGGAGTTTGTGATGAAGGTTCTTTTGGTCAACGGCAGCCCCAAGGCAAACGGCAATACCGCCCGCGCACTCGCCGAGGTCGCCGAGCAACTCAACGCCGAGGACATCGATACCGAGGTGTTCCAGCTGGGCGCCAAGCCCATTCGCGACTGCATCGGCTGCGGCCAGTGTGGCAAGCTTGGCGGTCGCTGCACCTTTGACGACGACGTGGTGAACGAGCTGATCGCTGCCGCCGAGCAGGCAGATGGCTTTGTCTTTGGCTCACCTGTCTACTATGCGCACCCCAGCGGCCGCATCCTCTCGGCTCTCGACCGCGCCTTCTATGCCGGAAGCAAAGCTTTTGCACACAAGCCGGGCGCTGCCGTCGCCGTTGCCCGCCGCGGTGGCACGTCGACCACGTTCGATGTACTCAACAAGTACTTCACCATCAACCAGATGCCCGTGGTCGCCTCCACCTACTGGAACAACGTCTTTGGCGCTGTGCCGGGCGAGGCCGATGGAGATGCCGAGGGTCTGGCCACCATGCGAAATATCGGCAAAAACATGGCCTGGCTCCTGCGTTGCATCGAGGCAGGACAGGTCGCCGGCATCGAAGCCCCCGAAGCCGATCGCGCCAGGACCAACTTCATTCGTTAGAACGGCGGAACATTATATGAACGTGCAAATTTTTGGCACCAAGAAGTCCTTCGACACCAAGAAGGCCCAGCGCTATTTTAAGGAGCGCCGCATTAAGGTGCAGTTTATCGACCTTAAGGAAAAGGAGATGAGCAAGGGCGAGCTCACGAGCGTGATGCAGGCGGTCGGCGGCATCGACAAGCTGCTCAACCCCAAAGCCAAGGACGAGGAGACGCTCGCGCTCATCCAGCACCTCACCCCTAGCCAGCGCTTCGACAAGTTGCTCGAAAACCAGCAGGTTCTAGCCGAGCCCATCGTGCGCAACGGCAAAAAGGCCACCGTCGGTTATTGCCCCGATGTATGGGGAGCCTGGGAGTAGCCTGTGTTATTTGCCGGCGCATGGGTATAAGAGCAGGCGTTTGGCATAAGATTCAACTGTAAGCCATGTCTAACAAAGGAGGGCACATGCCCAACAAACCCGTGAAGATCATCATGCTTACCGGATACCTCGGTGCCGGCAAGACCACGCTGCTCAACCACATCCTCGCTAACGACGGCGGCATCCGCGCCGCCGTGATCGTCAACGATATCGGCGAGATCAATGTGGACGCCAGTCTCATCGCCGACGGCGGCCTTTCCGAGACCGATGACCTCATCCCGCTCACCAACGGCTGCATCTGCTGCACGCTTTCGGATGACCTGGCCAACCAGCTGCAGGGCATCGCAGATTCGGGCAACTTCGACTACATCATCATCGAGGCATCGGGCATTTGCGAGCCCATCCCCATCGCCTACACCATCTCGAGCTTCTGCGACGAGGCCAAGGTGGGCGGCGAGCCCAAGCTCGCGCTCGACAACATCGTGGCCGTAGTCGACTGCGCTCGCATGTACGACGAGTTCAACGGCGGTCGCGACCTGCTGGCCGAGGATATCGACGAGGACGACATCGAAAGCCTGCTCATCCAGCAGATCGAGTTCTGCTCCACGCTGATCCTCAACAAGACCGATACCGTGACGCCTGAGCAGATCGCCGAGCTCAAGGCCATCGTGCGCAGCCTGCAGAAGGACGCCGTGATCGTCGAGGCCCAAAACGGCGAGGTCCCCATGGAGGAACTGCTCGATACCGACCGCTTCGACTTTATGCGCGCCTACAACTCCGCCGCCTGGATCGAGGCCATGGAGCACCCCGAGGAGCACGACGACCCCGAGGTGCTCGAGTACGACATCGAGACCTTTGTGTACTCGCGCCGCAAGCCGTTTGACCTGCAGAAGTTCACCGATTTTGTTGAGCAGGAGTGGCCCGACGAGGTCATCCGCGTCAAGGGCCCGCTGTGGCAAGCCAGCAATCCGGACATGTGCTACATGTTTGAGCAGGCCGGCCACCAGATGCGCCTGATGGAGAACGGCTTGTTCGTTGACTCCGCGCCCGAGGGCGAGAAGCAGAAGATCATCGACGAGAACCCCGAGATCATGCAAATTTGGGACGACGAGACAGGCGACCGCATGACGAGCCTGTGCATCATCGGCCGTCACATGGACAAGGATGCGCTCATCGCCTCCCTCGATGCCTGCCTGACTGACTGGCACCGCGCCTAGGTTATCCAAACGGGCGTTTTTCGCCCACGTAACCGCCAAACCACCACGAAGGTGCCTGTCCCCTTCGTGGTGGTTTTTCGTTCTGAGCCAAGGAGATTCATGTTCAATATCGTGCTGTATGCACCCGAGATTCCGGCCAATACGGGCAATATCGGCCGTACTTGCGTGGTCACCGGCGCCCATCTGCATCTGGTGGAGCCGCTGGGGTTTTCGCTCGACGACAAGACGGTGCGTCGCGCCGGCCTGGGCTACTGGCAAAACTTGGACGTGACGTCCTATGCCGGCTGGGAGGATTTCCTTGCTCGCAACGACCTCTCCCCTGCCGACGAGCGCCTACATCTGCTGACCAAAAAGGCACGCCGCACCTATGCGCAGAGTACCTACCGCGATGGCGACTACTTGGTCTTTGGCAGCGAGAGCTCGGGCATACCCGAGCCACTGCTTGCCGCGGCGCCCGAGCGCTGCGAGCGCATCCCCATGTTGCGCGATTGCGACTCGCTCGAAAACGCCGACGCCTGGGAGGCCCACGAGGAGTCGCTCGGGCATACCGAGGACAGCCACGAGGCTATCCTTCAGCAGGATATCTGCGGCAACTTCGTCAATCCGGACGACTACCGCATCAGCGCACTCAACCTCTCCAACAGCGCCGCCATCGTCCTCTACGAGGCCCTGCGCCAAACAGGCTTTCCGGGAATGCGACAAAGGGGCTGTCCCTTTGTCACATTCGGTTAGAGGTAGCGACCGGTGATGCTTGCGGAGCAGGCTGCAATGTCGCCAGGCGTGCCGGCGCAGACGATTTGCCCGCCCGCGTCACCGCCGCCCGGGCCCATGTCGATCACATAATCGGCGTTACGGATAAGGTCGAGATCGTGCTCGATCACGACAACTGTGGCGCCCTTGGCAACGAGGCCGTCAAACACACTCAGCAACACCTGGACATCGAGCGGATGCAGGCCGATCGTGGGCTCGTCGAACACGAATACGGCATCATCCTGCACGCGGCCCATCTCGCTCGCAAGCTTAAGGCGCTGCGCTTCACCGCCCGAGAGCGCCGGCGTGGGCTCACCGAGCGTGAGATAGCCCAAGCCCAGGTCATGCAAGGTCTGCAAGCGCGTCTGAACCTTCTTGAGCCCCAGCGTGGCGTCGAGAGCCTCGTCCACACTCATATCCATGAGCTGCGGCAACGTAAGCAGACTCCCGTCCTTGCCCTCGCGATGGATATGCGAAGCAGCGTCTGCATAGCGTGAGCCACGGCACGTGGGGCAGACGATCTCGACATCGGGCAGAAACTGTACGTCGAGCGATATCGAGCCCGTGCCATCGCACGTAGGGCAGCGCAGAGTGCCAGTGTTGTAGCTAAAGGCGCCCGCCTTGTAGCCGGCCACCTTGGCCTCGAGCGTACGGGCGAAGGCGCGGCGCAGCTCATCATGGATGTCGGCATAAGTTGCCACCGTCGAGCGCACGTTGGCGCCGATAGGCGTAGCGTCAATCAGGTTTGCGCGGGCAATGCCTTCGGCATCGACCCAACGCACGTGCCCCGGCAGGCGCTCGCCGGCCGCCTGCGCCTTGAGTGCCGGGATGAGCGTCTCGAGCACCAACGTCGTCTTGCCCGAACCCGAAACACCCGTAACCGCAACGAGACGGCCGCGCGGGATATCGACTTCAAGCGACTTGACGGTATGGATGGTATCGGTCGCCATGCGGATATGGCCCTGGTCGAACATTTCGTCGTCAGTCACCTGCGGACGCATGCGCTTGGGGTCTGCGCGCAAAAACGGGGCGATGCGGCTGCCCTGCGATTGCTCGACCTCGTCCACCGTACCTGCAGCGATCACATTACCGCCGCCTGCTCCGGCAACGGGGCCCATCTCGACCAGATAGTCAGCTTCCGCTAGAACGCGCGTACCGTGGTCAACAACAACCACGGTGTTGCCGTCATCCACCAGATCGCGCATTACGCCCACCAAGCCGTCGACATTGGCAGGATGCAAGCCAATCGAAGGCTCGTCCAGCACATAAAGCACACCTGTCGAGCGGTTGCGCACCACGCGGGCAAGCTGCACGCGCTGGCGCTCGCCTGTGGACAGCGTGGCGCCGGCGCGGTCGAGCGAAAGGTAATCGAGACCCAGGTCGACCAGGCGACGGGCCGCACTCAAAAACGAATCGCAGATATCCGTCGCCATGGGCCGCATTTCGGTCGGCAAGGATGCGGGCACGCCGTGCACCCACCCAATCGCCTCGCCCAGCGTCATGGCAGCCGCCTGCGCCAGATTGATACCGCGCACCTGGGGCTGACGCGCAGCCTCGGAGAGGCGCGTGCCGCCGCAGTCACGGCACGGCCCCTCGCGTAAAAAGCGTGCAACGCGCTTAAGCCCCTTATCGTCCTTAACCTTGGCGAGCGCATTCTCGACGGTATAGACGGCGTTGTAATAGGTAAAGTCAAGCGGCGTGGCGCCCTCGCCGTTTTTGGGAACGTAGAGGATGTGCTTCTTAACCGCCGGACCATGGAACACGATGTCGCGCTCTTTAGGCGTGAGCTGGTTAAACGGCACGTCGGTGCGCACGCCCATCTCGCCAGCCACCTGCTTCATCAGGTCCCACATGAGCGTGCCCCAGGGAAGCACCGCACCCTCGTTGATAGTCTTCGACTCGTCGGGCACCAGGCTCGCCTCGTCCACCTCGCGCATAACGCCCGTGCCGCCGCAGGTAGGGCACGCACCGCCGCTGTTGAAGGCAAGGTCCTCGGCACTTGGCGCATAGAACTCGCGGCCGCATGCGGGGCATGCGAGCGACAGGCCTGCAGCCACATTAAGGCTCGGCTCCACACGCGCCCCGCAGTGCGGGCACACGTGATGGGCGCAGCGGCTAAAGAGCAGACGCAGGCTGTTGTTGAGCTCGGTCATGGTGCCAAAGGTCGAGCGCACACCCGGTACGCTGGGGCGCTGATGCAATGCGAGCGCCGCCGGCACATGCAGCACTTCATCCACCTGGGCATGCTCGGCCTGCGTCAGACGGCGACGGGTATAGGTGCTGAGCGCCTCCAGATAGCGGCGCGAGCCCTCGGCATAAAGAACTCCCAGCGCCAGCGAACTCTTACCCGAGCCCGACACGCCGGCAATGCCCACGAGCCTTCCCAGCGGAATATCGATATCGATGTCCTTGAGGTTGTGGACACGTGCACCGCGCACCTCGATAGCACTTGGTTGTTGCGACACCGTCATCGCTCCCCTTCCTGTTAGCCGAACGTGGCAAAGGGACTGTCCCTTTGCCACGTTACTCGCACTGTGCTCGCCTGCGCCAGTCTTCGCAGGTCAAATACGTAAAGCACTCGGTACGCACATCGCCCATAAGCTCGCAAAGTACGTCGCGCTCAACGTGATGCGGCGCGAATCCGCACTTTTGCTGAACGCGTAACGACTTGTTATTGCCCTCGTAGTACCCGCACCAAAGCGCCTTGCAGCCAAGCGTATCGAACGCATAGCGCTGCATGGCTCGCACCGCTTCGGGAGCAAAGCCTCGACCCCAGAACGGCTTGGCGATCCAATACCCCACCTCAAACTCGAGTCCGCCTCTTTGGCTGTTCGACTCGCAGCGAGGCGGCATGAGCCCGATACTACCCACGGGCTCATCTGTCGCAGCCAGGCAAACGGCAAAGGTATGGGGCGCCGCAAAGACTGTCCGAATGATCTCCCTGCTCTCCTCAATGCTTCGATGGGGCGGCCAGCCCGCAGCCGGTCCCACGTCCGGGTCGCTCGCATGTGTAAACAGGATCGCCGCATCCGTCTCGCGCCACGGACGAAGCGTCAAACGCTCGGTATGAATCGCCATGTTTTGACCTCTCCCAAACATCAATGTGACAAAGGGGCCGTCCCTTTGTCACATTACTCGTGCCATAAAATGCGATCGCGGATGTACTCGCCCAGCATGGGCACGGTAAACCGGACAAGGCCGTATCCGGCAGCCTCGATGACGCGCTCGCGAATCAGACTTGCACGATAATTACTCGCCCAGCTCTGGGTACGGTCACAGCGTTCAATGATATCCGCCGTGCGCGTCGGCTTGTCCTCGTCAACCGCCATAGCCTCGATAAAGAGGCGCTGAGGGCTGCGCAGACCGTAATACAGAGGTGCGTCAACCGCTTCGTAGAACTCGGAGACGGCATCCGCATGGCCATTCTCGACATCGCGCCTTTCGATGACCTGCGAGCCACGCCGGACAGCAGACCGCCACATGTAATAGCCCACCAGCTGAACCATATAGGGATGCCCCATGCTCTTGCGCGCCGCAAGGTCCGCCGTCTCCGCGTCAACGTAAAGACCAGCGTCTTTGACCGTCTGGATATATGAATCGCGCACCTTGGGCAAAGATATCGCCCCCAACGTACGCTGCTGGGCACGCCGCAAAAACGTAACGCTCGGCTCTTCGAGCAGATCGTCAACCATTCTGGGTAAGCCGGCGAACACCAGCGCAAGACCGCGCTGGTCGCTATCGGGCAATCCCGTAGCATCCTGATCTCCGAGCACTTGCTGATAGAGAACGGCAAGAGCCGCCAGCTCTTCGATAGACGCAGATTGCGCCTCGTCAATCGCAAACAGTATGCCCTTGCCTGGACCGAGCTTCTTGAGGCGCTCGTTGACCAGCCCTCGCAACGTCTCGCCCTTTGCTCGCGCCGCCTCGACCGACATCCGGCCAAACGACGGACCGAACTCCATTGACGTCACAACGGGTTTATTCGAGCGAAGCGCGTCGGCCAGGCGATCGCACAAGCCAAGCGAAGCGGAATCGGAGACAACCGCCCATCCGCGCTCGCTGGCTAGACGTTGCAACTCCCGCAGGAGAACCGTTTTACCGCAGCCGCGGTTTCCCGTAATGAGCATGAGCCTGCCCGGCGCTCCGGCGCCGTTGTCGAGCCCTTCCTCAAAATCTTCGATGACCGACTCGCGACCGATGAGTATCGGGGGCCGCTTACCAGCTGTGGGCTTAAAGGGATTTGGATTCATACCGGCCTCCTCGGATTGGCAAACCCTGGTAACAGTTATACCAACTTATACCGAGTTATACCAACAGGATGCGACAAAGAGACTGAACCTCTATCACCTATGGCCGAAAAACTCGGCGTCCGCCGCCCGCCAGGGGCGGAAGGTGGCGGGATCGACCTTTACGTGCGCCGCGGCGGGTACGTCGTACCATTTGACCGTGTAACCGGCGCCGTGAGCGCAAAAGACAGAATCGGGCGTGTTGGGCAGATCGGCCTCGGGCTCATAGGCGGCCGCCTCGATTACGCGCTCAGTATCATGACAGGCCGCATAACCGGCGAACTCCAGGTACAGATGCCCGCGACCGCTCGTGTAGGCAGCCACCTCCAGCGCATAATCCTGCACCTCGGATGCCGGCACGCGACCCACAAGCTTCGCCCGGTCTCCCGCCATCGTGGGCGGCTCGTACTCGGCACTCATGCGCGTGGCATCTGAGAGCGCCCGGCCCACGCACTCCCCCGGCACCTCGAGCTCAAAGCGATACCACGGCTCCAACAACACCGCCGCGCCGGCCTCGCGCGCCTGCATCAAACCCTGGCGAATCGCGCGGTACGTGGCCTGGCGAAAATCACCGCCCTCGGTGTGCTTGGCGTGCGCACGCCCGCCCGTGAGCGTAATGCGCACATCGGTGATGGGCGAGCCCGTCAACACGCCCAGGTGATCGCGCTCCATGGCGTTGGTGAGCGCCAAACGTTGCCAGTTAAGATCGAGCTCGTCGGTCAAGGTCACGGTGCCAAACTGCACGCCCGAGCCCGCTGGCAACGGCTCTAGGCTCAAATGCACCTCGGCATAGTGGCGCAGTGGCTCAAAGTGGCCCACACCCTCGACCGGCTGCAAGATAGTCTCCTTATAGAGAATGCCGCCGGGCTCAAACTCGACCGCAAGGCCAAAACGATCGGCCAGCACGCGCTGCACGACCTCGAGCTGCACAGCGCCCATCAACTGCAAATGAATCTGCTCAAGATGCGTATTCCAGCTCACGCCAAGCATGGGATCTTCGTCCGCCAACTCAGTCAGCGCTTTTAACACCGCATGGACGTCATGTTCGCCCGGCAGCACCGTATAGGTGAGGACTGGCGCAATGACGGGCGCATCGCCCGCGGGCTCCGCGCCCAGGGCGTCCCCTGGGCGAACGTACGCAAGACCCGTCACGGCGCAGATGCCGCCAGCAGCAACTTCCTGGGCAAGCTCGTATTTCTCACCGTTATAGATGCGCACCTGATCGACCTTCTGTTCCCATGCCTCGGCACCGGAACGTCCGTCAATCATCTGCTTGGCGCGCAGCATGCCGCCGGTCACTTTAACCCAAGCCAAGCGCTCGCCACGATCCCCGCGGCTGACACGATAGACGCGCGCAGCAAACTCCGGGAGCCACGCCTGCTCACGCATCAGCGCGCATATGCCATCCAACAGCTTGTCCACACCCTGGTCCTTGAGCGCCGAGCCGGCAAAGCAGGGAAAGAGCTTGCGCTCAACAACCATGCGCGACAGCGTTGCGACGGAAAGCTCGCCCGCCTCGAGAAACTCCTCGAGCGCCGCCTCGTCCAACGCGGCAGCGTCCTCCCAGGCGGCACCGCCCGCCAGCAGCTCGTTGGCATCCAGGCAGCCCTCGGAAAGACGCTGCCCGAGTTGTGCCAGCAAAACATCGCGGCCGGGATTCTCCAAATCGATCTTGTTGATGAAGATGAACGTCGGGATGTCATAGCGTGCAAGCAGGCGCCACAGGGTTTCGGTGTGCCCCTGCACGCCATCGTTGGCGCCCACCACCAGAATCGCGTAGTCCAGGGCACGCAGCGTGCGCTCCGCCTCGGCAGAAAAATCGACATGGCCGGGAGCATCCACGAGCATGACGTGGGTATCGCCGTGGTCGAGCACGGCCTGCGACGAGAAAATCGTGATGCCGCGCTCGCGCTCGATCGCGTTAGTGTCCAGATGCGAATCGCCATCGTCCACGCGGCCACGCTTGCGAATGCGGCCCGCGTTGAACAGCATGGCCTCGGCCAACGTGGTCTTGCCGGCATCGACATGCGCCAAGATTCCAACGACCGCTTGCTTCGACATGGCTCTCCTCTTATTGCAAGCCCATCGCACGCGGCAACGGGCGTTCACGCTCCACACTGGATGATACAATTTACGGGCCGGTGGGCGAAGCGGGCCCTATCCCCCGACCGAGCTCATCGCCCCGCGTTGCCGCGCGGCGATTTTCGTAGGTTCGCGCCTTGCGAAAGCCGGCACCTCCCCTTTTTGTCTGCCCGGGTTCATCTGGGGCGGTAACAATGCGAGTCCCACAACGACGCGTTTTACCAAAAATTGCCCCACTCGGGGCCATTTTTTATTTGAGCTGGGTGATGATACGTGCCTTGGCTCCTACGCCTCGCGCAGCCAATCAAACGCGACACGCGCCGTGCCGTCGGACACATAGACGATACCGACACGCTCGAACCCCGCCTTGGCGATGGCGCCCTGCATGGGCAAGTTGTCCTCGTGCGTGTCAATACGCAGATGGTCGGCGCATTCCTTGGCAAAGGCAAACATCGCCGCCGCGATACCGTGCGCGGTGCCGTCGGATGCCACGCGATGCAGCACGGCATACGGAGTGTCGCTGCGCCATTGACCGTCCTCAATCACGTCATAGCACTCGTCCGGACCCGGTAAAAAGGCAAACGTCGCCACCACGCGGCCGTCGACTTCGCACACGTAACTGCCACCAGCGGCAATATCGGCAGCCAGCTGCTCGGCCGAAGGCGTGCCCTCGGGCCACTGCGTGGCGTTGCCATGCGCGCGCATAAAGGCGCGGGCCGCGTCATAGATAGCCATGACGGCGGGAATGTCGGTATCGAGGGTTTTTCTGATCATCACGCGGCGACCTCATGTTTATTGGTATCACTTTGATTGAGCAATGATACCAACGTTTGGAGAGGAGCGCGAAGCAGATGGGGAGCAAAAAGCGAGCCGCCTGGTCAAAAGCCAAAAGCGAGTTTTTGGGCGCTGCCACCGGCGGCGATATGGGCGACCTGTTTGCGCGCGAGGACGAGCGCCGCGACGCACTAGACGCCGAGCGCGATGAAGCCTGGCGCTACAAGTCGTGCGAACGCAAAAACCGTTACGACACGCGCGCCGAAGCCGAGGCAGTTATGGCCGACTGCGAAAACCGCGGGAGACGTGGTTTGGCCTGCTACAAATGCGAATACTGCGGCGGCTGGCACCTGACGTCGCACCCTTGGAAATAGGCCCCGCATCGGCACGGCGCTGACGGAGTGCCAGCCATCGCCCGCAAGCTACGGACGCGGCGGCACCAAGACATCGTAGCGGACGGCCTTGCCTGCAAGCTGATAGCTCGGCTTAACGCCGGCAAGCAGCGCCCCCTTCACCGGTCGCTTGATAACGACCTTGCGCGGGCGCACCGCGAGCGCAGCCTCGACCAGCGCCTCCTCATCGGCACACGGCTGCTCTAAATGGTGCAAGAGCTGGAACTTCTTTTTAACCGCCGCGCTCTTGGTGCGCTCGGGAAACATGGGGTCCAGATACACCACGTCGGGAGCCGTAAGCTCGCCCTGCTCGATTAGCTCAGCCGTATGGCGAAGGCCGGCAATGCTGTCCTCGCCCGCATGCAAACGCATGCGGGTCACGGCATCAGCAAGCGCCGGATCATCCACTGCGCGGTCCAGCGCATCTTGAAGCAACGCCGCGATCACACAATCCTGCTCATACAAATCGACCGCAAAGCCCGCGGCTGCCAGCAGCAGCGAATCCTCGCCAAAACCTGCCGTAGCGTCAATCGCCCAGGGGCTCTCAATGCCTTTTGTGCGCGCGGCCTTCACCAACAGCTCTTGCTGCAGACGGCCCTGCTTGAGCCGTGGGCGCATGCGGGCAAAATCGGCACGCAGCTCCATCGTGCCGTCGGTGAGCGTGAGCCCCTCGGGCTTCTCGGTCAGCTCTAGCCCTGCGGCCCGAGCAACAGAAAAGGGATCGACGACACCCATGGGCACTCCTTCACAAGCAAAACGGATACGCAGGCGCCGTGTCCGTCGGCACCCAGCCGTTCGTTATTGTCCCACATGCGACATGGCCCACAGCATCCCAATGCAAAGCACCGCCATCAATCCCGTGCACACGGCAGCGATCACAGAATCGCTCATGCGCCTTCCCAACGACCGCGGCTCGCGCACTTGCCCTGTTCCGTACATCATGGCTCCTCCTTAGACCAGCTCCTTGTTACGACTCCATCATCGCAGCGCTGCGCATGAGCTGCCATCGATTTGGCTTACGCCCGGCTTTCGCTTTTGAAAGGTTGGGCCGCACAGTCTCAAAGCGCTTTCATGCGCATGCATCGCCGCGTTGAACTACAATGTGCTTCACCATATATGCCGCAACCTGGGCGCGACAGATTCACCGTGCCCGCATCGAAAGGACCAGTTATGAGCGCCGCTCGCAAGACTCTCAAAATCCTTGCCCTGATTTATTTTGTTCTGGGCATCGCCAGTCTCGTCATTGGAATCGCCGGCATCGCGACCGGCAAGCTCGAGTCCACCTACGGGCCGAACGCCATGCTCGCCGCGGCCGTGATTATCGCCAAGGGCCTCATCGATCTCGCCGCGGGCGTTGCGGGCATCAAGGGCGCCAACAAGCCTTCGCAGGTGGACGGTGCATTCAAGCTCGGTATTGTCGCCGCGGCTGCCACGCTCGTCCAGGCCGTACTTACCCTTCCTGCGCTCGGCGGCAGCGTCGTCAACGTCGGTGCCTTTGTCATCGTGGTCTACGACCTGTTCTTTGTTCAGCAGGCTCACGCCGTTAAGGCCGAGAACAAGGATCGCCTGTAGGCACCTGTCTCCCATAACCCCTGCTATCAAGCAACTGAAAGGGCCGATCGCGCATCCCCGCGGTCGGCCCTTTACGTTTGCCCAGATAAAACCCGCCAAGATAAACCTGTCCCTTTTTGGCAGGTTGTTAGCTGTGGCGGTACTCGGCGATGATGAAGTCGATATCGGTTTGAAGGGTGTCCAGGTTTGCCAGGCGCTCTTTGTCGGCGGGGCGCGTGCGGTAGTAGTACGGCGTCATCTGGAACACCGCCTCGATGTCAGCCTGGGTCTGAAGCGTAATGTTCGCAGACACCCGCTGCGTTCCGACCAACTCGAGCTCGGTGGTCTTCGGCAGCTTCTCATCGTTGAGATATGGCGTGTCGTAGAGCACCTCCTTGAGCCCAAACAGGTGCCGAGCACCCGGCACCACGGTATAGAGCGAGCCCTCGGGCGCCAGCACGCGGGCAAACTCGCGCTCGTTAAAGGGAGCGAAGAGCTCGGTCACCATATCGAAGGCGCCATCGGCCACGGGGATGTCCTTCATATTGGCCACAAAGTAGGTCGCATCGCCGCGTTTGGCGGCCAGGCGCACCATCTCTTTGCCCAGGTCGAAACCGTAAGCATCCACGTCCGGCACCGCACCCATGGCGCTGGTGTAGTAGCCCTCGCCACAGCAAATATCGAGCAAGGTCATGGGGCCGTTCGTAGACGCGGCACGTTCAGACACCTGCTCGCGCACCAGTTCGACCATCGCATCGTGCAACGGCGCGTAGTATCCACGGTTCAGAAAGTCACGACGGCTGCGCGCCTGCGACTTGGGATCACCCATGGAGTCACCGCTCTTGGACGAGCGCAGCAGATAGAGATATCCCTCGCGCGCACGGTCAAATCGGTGTCCGCCCGCGCATGCGGCACCGCGCTCGTCGTCGACCAACGGCTCATGGCAAACGGGACACAACAACATGGCAACTCCTTAGCGCGGACAACACAACGCCCACCATTGTCGCACGCCTCCCCCACCTAGTCATTGGGGACGTTCTTGAATGACTAAGGAGTGTCCCCAGCTGCCGGCAGAAAAGGAACGTCCCTAAGTGCCGACTAGTCGATTAGGAGTATTATCGTCTGCGCAAATAAGCACGAATGAGCATGTTAGAGATTGAGAGCGTATGGCAGACACCGCATCTAAGCACATCGACATGACCACCGGCTCGCTGTGGCGCAATATTCCCCTGTTCGCCTTCCCCGTGGCCGCCACGAGTATCTTGGAGCAGCTGTCGAACCTCATCGCCACGGTCATCATCGGTAACTTCTCGGGCGACCAGGGAACCCTCGCCATGGCGGCGGTCGGCTCCAATGTTCCGCTTACCAGCCTTATGATCAACCTGTTTATCGGCCTGTCGCTTGGCTCCAACGTGGTCATTGCCAACGCCATCGGCCGCAACGACCAGAACATGGTCAAGCGCGCCGTCCATACCTCGATTCTTATGGCACTCGTGGGCTTTGTCGTCATCGCGCTGGGCGAGATCTTTGCCGAGCCCATGCTCGCCGCGCTCAACGTCCCTGACGAAACCATGCCGCTCGCATCGCTCTACCTGCGCGTCTTTTTGCTCAGCATGCCCTCGATCTTGCTCTACAACTTTGAGGCCGCAATCTTCCGCTCCGTCGGCATCACCCGCATGCCGCTGCAGGCGCTTGCCGTGTCCACCGTCCTCAACATTGGCCTGGACCTCATCTTTGTCCCCGTACTCCACTGGGGCGTCGCGGGCGTCGCTATCGCCACCGCCATCGCCTACACCGTCAGCGCCGCTACGCTCTTTATCCGCCTGCTCAAGACCGACTCTGTCGTCCGTGTCACCCCGCGCGACCTGGCCATCGACCCCGTAGCCCTCAAGCGCATCGTCAGAATAGGCCTGCCCGCCGGCATCCAAAGCGCTGTCTTTGCCGTCGCCAACATCATCATCCAGTCCGCCATCAACAGCCTGGGCACCGAGGTCATGGCGGCATCGAGCGCTGCCATGAGCTTGGAGTACGTGTGCTACAACCTGCTCAACAGCTTTAGCCAGGCCTGCACCACCTTTGTGGGACAAAACCACGGTGCCCGCCAGATCGACCGCTGCACCAAAACGCTCAAGGTCTGCCTGGTCGAAGGCGGTATCGTTGCGCTCACCACCATCGTCATCATCGTCGGTCTGGGGCGCGAGATCCTGGCGCTCTTTAACAGCGATCCCAACATCGTCTCGATCGGCTATATCCGCGTGTGCTCGATCTTCCCGGCATACGCCTTTAGCATGTTCTACGAAAACATGTCCGGTTACCTGCGCGGCTTTGGCATCTCGCTCATGCCCGCCCTCATCACCATGATCTGCGTCTGCGGCATCCGCTTCTATTGGGTGTTCTGCGTGTTCCCGAACTTCCGCACCTTTGCGAACATCATGATGGTCTACCCCATCAGCCTGGGCACCACGGCGTTCTTTATGGTCGTGGCGGTACTACTCTGCCACCCGGCACGCACCTATCGCGCCGCCCAAGCCAAAGCGACAGCCCGCTAAACACCGCACTCAACGCCATGCCAGTCATTAATTGACAATATGTGAGCTCATATAGTCGATAAAGTGCCTCGTGGCGATAGGCATGGTGTCCCAGCTGCGCCAGGCTGCCACTACGTCACGCGAGGGAGCGTGCACGATGGGGCGCACGCAGATATCGGCCTTCATGCCCTCGACCGTACGACGGTAGAGCATGCTCACGCCAAGGCCTTCCTCCACCATCGCCATAATGGTGTAGTCGTCGGTGACCTCACTCGTCACATGCGGCGACAGCCCGTGCGCGGCAAAGGCATCGAGCACCAGACTCTGTTCGCCCTCATCCAGCAGCACAAACGGCTCGGACGCCAGGTCGGCGAGCGTCACCTTTTCCTTTGCCGTCAGCGGATGCGCGGTCGGCAGCAGCGCCACCAACTCGTCGTGATAGACCACGCGCTTCTGGAGCCCCGCGGTAAATCCGCGCGCCGTAAAGCAAAAGTCAACCACGCCATCGTGCACCCACTGGGCGTTGCGCGTGTAATCGCCCTGCTTGAGGGCAAAGCGCACGCCCGGGTGCAGGGCCCCAAAGTCGCGAATCACGCGCGGCAACACGGTACGGCTCACGTTGGTAAACGTCGCAATACGAATATCGGTCGAGGAGAGTCCCAGCAACTCCTGGCGCTTGCCCTCGAGCTCGGCCTCGGCAGTTACGATCTGGCGCAGATACGGAAGATACTGTTTACCGTCGCGCGTAAGCGAGACACCCTGTTTGCCGCGCTCGATAAGCGTAGTACCCAGCTCACGCTCGAGCGCCTTGACGGCCTGGCTCACCGCGCTTTGCGTATAGCCCAGCTCATCAGCTGCACCCTTCAGGCTGCCGCGATCGACCACCATACAAACAATCTGATACCGCGATGCCATCGTGCCTCCACGTCGATGTAGCCGTAAAACGTTTTGCCAGCGCTTTTTCTAGTAGCATTAGTATTTCTTAATCATACTGAAGATACATTCGCTTTACTACATCCATCTCTGGGAGCAGAATCCTTTTTGCGAAACCGTTCTGTAACAAAAGGAGTCCCATGGATCGCAAAAAAGCAATCGCGCTCTCATTTTCCGTTCCCGTCGCATGGGGCTTTTCGTACCCCCTCATGAAGATCGGCATGGACAGCATGAACGCCACGAGCATTGTTGCGCTGCGCTGCATCATCGCCTTTGCAGCCTGTCTGCTGCTCTTCCACAAGCACGCGTTTCGCATCAACCGTGACGTGATGGTTCGCTCCGCCATCATCGGCGCCATCATGGCAACCGAGCTCACCTGCATGTGCTTGGGCTCCAGCCTTACCTCTGCCTCCACCGCTGGCTTTTTGCAGAGCCTGACGGTCGTGATCGTGCCGTTTGCCAACGCAGCCCTGCTGCGTCGCGCCCCCGAGCGCAAGGTGCTCATCGGCACCGCCATCGTCACCTGCGGCATGCTGCTGCTCTCGGGCGCCGACTTTACCAGCCTGAATCCCGGTGCGATGGTCATGCTGCTCTCGGCCTTTATCTATGCCAGCCATATCATTGTGGCGAAGCGCTTTGTCGAAGATGTCGACCCGCTGGCCCTGGGTGTTTGGCAGCTGGGCTTCGGTGGCCTGTTCTCGGGCATCGCCGCATGCACCTTTGGCGGTTTCACGCTCCCCAGCACGCCCAACGAGATCGTCGTTGTCGTTGCGCTCGCACTCATCTGCTCTGCCTACGGCTTTATCACCCAGACGCTCGTCCAGCCCCACGTACCTGCCGAGACCACCGGCTTCGCCTTCTCGCTCGAGCCGGTCTGCTCTGCCGTCTTCTCGTTCTTCCTGGTCGGCGAGGTCCTGAGCCCCATCGCCTTCTTTGGCGCCGCCCTTATCCTCACTGGCGTTATGGCGGCAACCGTCGAGCTTCCGTGCCTTCGCGCACATGGACAGGCTCGCATGGCAGGAGCGCCCGAGCACGTCTCGTAGGCCCCACTCCTTGTGCAGCCGCGGCATACAGGTAACCGGTGCGCCTTTACAATAGATGCCGACATAGCATCTGGCATAAAGGAGCTCCATGGACACCGCAACGCGCGACCGCAACATAGCAACTTGGTTGGGCGATGCGCCGCAGCCGGTACGTGACACGACGAACCAGCTGCTCAAGCGCATCGCCCTTCTGCGTGCCGAGCAGACCATTTACCCGGCACAAGACGATATCCTCAATGCCCTCGCCTACACGCCGGCCGACCAGGTCAAGGTTGTCATCTTGGGTCAAGACCCCTATCACGGACCCAATCAGGCCATGGGGCTGTCGTTTTCGGTCCCCGCGACGCAAACCAAGTTGCCGCCGAGCCTGCGCAACATCTATAAGGAGCTCAAGGCCGATCTGGACTGCCCCATCCCCGCCACGGGAGACCTAACCCCATGGGCACAACAGGGCGTCCTACTCCTTAACACGACGCTCACCGTGCGCGAGCATGCCGCGAACTCGCACGCCAAGCTGGGCTGGAGCACGCTTACCGACTACGTCATCGAGCGCTGCTGCCAGCTACCCCAGCCGGTAGTCTTTTTGGCATGGGGCCGCTTTGCCCAGCAGATGGTCGAGGGCAAGCTCGCCGCGACCGGCGCGGGCAAGGCAACCGGCAAGTTCTGCCTGGCCTCTACGCACCCCTCGCCGCTTTCGGCAAACCGTGCCACGGCGCAGCTCCCCGCTTTTATGGGGTCGCGCCCCTTCTCGGCATCCAATCGTCTACTCGAACAGCACGGCTCGATCCCCGTCAACTGGACTTGCCTCGGCTAAAAATCGATACATCAAAGACGCGCCCGACGGCAATCTTGCCATCGGGCGCGTCTTATTACTCGGGCCAGATAAACTGGGTGCGGCCGGCCTCGCCGCCATCGATCAGCAGGCTCTGCCCGGTCATAAACCGGTTGGTCACGCCCACAAAGTAGATCCACTCGGCGATCTCTTGGGCGGTGGCCCAGCGTTTAAGCGGCGTGAGCTCCATAATCTGGTTCCACAGGTGTTCGTCTTCCATCACGCAACGGTTGAGCGGTGTGATAACGCCACCCGGGTCCACGCTGTTGGCGATGGCCTGCGGCGCCAGGCGGTTTGCAAGGTTCTTGGTGTAGGCGATAACGCCGCCCTTGCTGGCGGCATAGGCGGGAAACTCCGATCCCGTATGCCCGCTCGCCGAGCCCACATTGACCACGGATTTGATAGCCGGCGTCGGCTTGGCGGCAAGCCCCTCCCCCACAAAGGCATAGCGCTCGGTCACATTGATGGTGCCACGTAGGTTGGCGGCAATGTCGTCGGCCGAATCCTGCGTACCGGCAACGTTTACGATCACCTGGGGTTCAAGGTCGTCTGGAAACGAGTCCGGTTCGCGGACATCAACGATCAGATGGCGGTAGCGCTCGTGTTCGATCGCCGCCGGCAGCAGATCAAAGCCCACGACCTCGTGGTCCTCGTCCAAAAAACGCTGCACGCACGCGGCTCCGATACCGCCCGAGGCACCCGTGATCAAAACCCGCATACTTGCTCCTTAGGCGGTTGCGTGACGCTCGAGGTACTCGGCGCCCACATTCTCGCGCTCCCAGCCACGCACGACCTTGTAGCCCACGGGGCTCAGGAAGACCTCGCACAGCAGCTCGGCAACAGCGCCGGTCAGCGAGCACATAAGGACCTGCACCCAAGTCCAACCAAAGAACGTGTGGCTCACCACAATGGCAAAGACCAGGTTGTCGATAAACTGACCGATGCCCGTGGACACATAGGAGCGGAAGGCAAAGCTCGCAAAGTTATTCTTTTTGAGCATACGGCCGAGCGACTGGTTGAGCGTGGAGTTGACCACGGCAGAAACGAGCATTGCCAGCGAAGAGCCCAGCACCACGTACCAGGTGCCGCCGATGGTGGCGTTAAGGGCGTTGTTGACCTCGATCATGCCGGTGTCGTAGTAGGCGCCCCACATGCCGGGCGTGAGCGAGCATGCCCAAAAGCACAGGCTCACGGCCAGGTTGACCAGCAGCGCGAGGATAGAGATTTTGATGGATGCCTTGGCGCCAAAGCGCTTACAGATCATGTCCTGGCACAAAAACGAGACCCAGCTCACCACAAAGCCGCAATCGAGCGCCAGATACGGCAGGCTGATGAGCTCTTTGTTGGCCAGCAGGTTCATCATGATGACGCTCACGAAAAACAGCGAAACCGTTGCCGCGGGAATGCTCCGCAACAGGACCTTATAGTCCTCCATGACCTTCTTGATCATTATGTACTCCTTTGGTTTTAGGTTTAACGAGCAGGATATCGGACCCGAACTGCTCGGCCGCCCCGGTCTTGAGGCAACGGTGGGTATGATAGCCGCTCACGCAGCCGCAGGCAAGCAAACGGCGCGGCAGCCCCGCAAGGCCACCGCACCGACGCGCTAAAAGGCTACGTTGCCAAACTCCGACAGGATAAGGTCGGGGTTGTGGTCGGTCGCCCAGTCGACGTTCCACGGGCTCGTGAACAGCAGCAGCTTACCGCCGCGCATGTCCTCGACGCGCAGCGTGTCACGCGTGAGCGAAAGGCCCGGGATATCAATGGTATCGGGGTCGTTCTGAATCCAGCGGATGTCCGTATAGGGCAGCGGCTGGCGACGGACCTCAACACGATACTCGGCCTTGAGGCGGCGCTCGAGTACCTCAAACTGCAGCACACCGACCACGCCCACGATGACGCTCTCCATGCCGGCACCCAGCTCGCGGAAGATCTGGATGGCACCCTCCTGGGCAAGCTCCTCCATACCCTTGACGAACTGCTTGCGCTTGAGCGTGTCGACCTGCGTAATGCGAGCGAACATCTCGGGGGCAAACGTCGGGATCTGCGGATACTGCACGTGGCGCTTGCCGGAGCACACGGTGTCGCCGATGCTAAAGATACCCGGGTCGAACAGGCCCACGATATCGCCCGCGTACGCCTCGTCCACGATGGCGCGGTCATCGGCCATCATCGACGTGCCCGTGGCAAGCTTGAGCTTGCGGTTGCCCTGCACGTGGAAGGCGTCCATGCCACGCTCGAACTTGCCCGAGCAAATGCGCACAAAGGCGATGCGGTCGCGGTGGTTCTTGTCCATATTGGCCTGGATCTTAAACACAAAGCCGCTAAAGTCATCGCGGCAGGGATCGACCGGTTCGCTGGTGAGCGTATCGGTATAGGCGCGCGGCGTCGGGGTCAGACGCAGGAACTCCTTGAGGAAGGGCTCCACGCCAAAGTTGGTGAGCGCCGAGCCAAAGAACGCCGGGCTCAGCTTGCCGCAGGCCACGGCATCCAAGTCGAGCTCGTCGCCGGCGCCATCGAGCAGCTCGATGTCGTCCATCAGGTTCTTATGGTTCTCCTCGCCAATAAGCTCGTCCATGGAAGGATCGCCCAGCTCGGCCTCGACCTCGGCGACCTTCTTGGTGGCATTGGCGTGGCCGTCGCCCTCAAAGGCGATAACGCGACGGGTCTGACGGTCGAACACGCCGCGGAAGTTGCGGCCGCTGCCAATCGGCCAGTTCATGGGATACGTATTGATACCTAGGACGTTCTCGATCTCTTCCATGAGCTCAAACGGATCGCGAGCCTCGTGGTCGAGCTTATTCACAAAGGTGAAGATGGGAATGTGGCGCAGCGTACAGACCTTAAAGAGCTTTTTGGTCTGGGCCTCGACGCCCTTAGCGCCGTCGATGACCATGACTGCGGCGTCGGCGGCCATAAGGGTACGGTAGGTATCCTCCGAGAAGTCCTGGTGGCCGGGGGTATCGAGGATGTTGACGCAGGCGCCATTATAGGTGAACTGCAGCACCGAGGAGGTAACGGAAATGCCGCGCTCCTTCTCGATGTCCATCCAGTCCGAGACGGCGTGCTTGGCCGAGCTCTTGCCCTTGACCGAACCGGCAGTCTGGATGCTGCCGGTATAGAGCAGCAGCTTCTCGGTAAGCGTGGTCTTACCGGCGTCCGGGTGGCTGATGATCGCGAATGTGCGGCGCGACGAGATTTCATCCGACAGGCTTGCCATGCGGATCCTTTCTTGCATTGAGTGCATTACGTCGATGTAACCGCACTATTGTAGCCGCGAAATCCCGCTCTAGGGCGCCTATCAGGACAAATTCATCAGTTGGGGCCTGGGTAGCCGGCCCAATCCGAATTTGTCTCTTGCGTAACTGTACATAGTGTATATATACTGTGCTTACCGGTTATATACACGTGTAGCCCAACAGCTAAGGAGCCGCTGTGGACATCATCCTATCCAATTCGAGCGACAAGCCCATCTACGAGCAAATAGCCTCGCAAGTCAAAGCTCAGATCCTTTCGGGCGCGCTCGCTGCGGGAGCCAAACTCCCCAGCATCCGTGCACTCGCGAGCGATCTTGGCGTGAGTGTCATCACCACCAAGCGCGCCTACGCCGACCTGGAGCAACTCGGCTTTATCTGCACCGTGCAGGGCAAGGGCTGTTTTGTCGCCGAGGGCAACCAAGAACTCTTGCGCGAAAACCAGCTCTGCCATATCGAAGAGCTGCTTGCGAAAGCAGCGAGCCAAGCCGAAGCCTTGGGCGTCACGCGCGACAAGCTGCACGAGATGCTCGACCTCGTAGCCCCCGAAACCATGCAGTAGCCATCTGCAAGAAAGGCTATACCATGCAAAAGTTGCTAGAACTTAAAGGTGTATCGCGCCGCGTGAGCGACCGCTTTTCACTGCGCGACGTCACGCTTGCCGTGGAGCCCGGCCAGATCGTTGGCTTTGTGGGCGCAAATGGCGCCGGCAAGACGACGACCATTCGCGCCGCGCTTGGGCTTATAAAGCCCGATGCCGGCGAGGTGCATCTGCTTGGACAGCGCTGCGACGCCAACGCGCCCGACGAGACGCAGCGCCACCTGCGCTCCCGCATCGGGCTTGTCCTGGACACGTGTCCCTTCCCCTCCACGCTCAAGGTGGGCCAGGTCGAGAAGCTCGTAGGCCCGGCATACCCCACGTGGAGCTGCGAAACGTTCGCCGGATTCATCGACCGATTTGGCCTCGATCCCAAGACGAAGGTCAAGGACCTCTCCCGCGGCATGGGCATGAAGCTGCAGCTCGCCTGTGCGCTCAGCCACAATGCCAAGCTGCTCGTTTTGGACGAAGCCACCGCGGGCCTCGATCCCATGGCGCGCGAGGAACTGCTCGACGAGTTGCTTGCCTTTGTCGCCGACGGCCAGCACAGCGTGCTGCTCTCGAGCCACATTACATCCGACCTCGATCGCACTGCCGACCGCGTCATCTGCATCGATAACGGCTCGATTGTGTTTGACCTGCCGCGCGAGGACATTACCGACCGAGCCGGCATCGCCCACTGCACCCAAGCACAGGCCGCAGAGCTTATGGCTTGCGTCGAAGGTGCCCGCGCCGCCCACCACGCCTATAGCGTGGACGTGCTCGTACCCAACCGTCGCGAGGCGCTCGAGGCCTTCCCCGAGATTCCCTGCGACCGGGCAACCATTGATGACTATCTTCGCCTCATACTGAAAGGGGCTTCGAAATGAAACGCGCCTTTATGTCTGAGCTCGCCATCGTCCGCACGCTTGTCCCGAGCATCGCGGGCGTCGGCCTGTTCATCTTCGTCGTACTGACCCTCGCCAACGCATCGGATGGCGATGCCAGTATGAGCGCCGGCGCCTGCGCGGTCAGTGCCATGTCGCCCATCGTGGTCATGAACTCGCTGGCCGGCTACGACAATCAAAACGGATGGGAGCGCTATCGGGCAACGCTGCCCCTCTCGCGCAAAGACATCATCTGCGCACGTTACCTCTGCATTGTTGCCTTCTCGGCCATCATGGCGTGTGCGACCGTGCTTTTGAGCACCATCACTCTTCCGTTCTTCGATCACACGGGCATGCCCTCGACGGGACAGATCGTCTTTGAGACCACAATAGCCTCCGCCGCATCGATGCTCATCTCCCTCATGATGGTGTTTCTGGCACAGCCGCTGTTCTTTCGATTTGGACACATGGAGGCGCTGCGCCTTTCCGTCGGCCTGTTTGCCCTGCTCGGATGCCTTGCCATGGCCACGCTGAGCTCCTCCAACCCCATCAGCAACTGGCTCATGTCGATTGCTGGGGCGAATCCCAATCCTGCCGTCCTCGGCTGCCTGTGCGCAGGAATTGCCGTACTGGCCCTCGCGCTATGTGCAATCAGCTGCACCGTCAGCACCAAGGTCTATCGAGCACGCGATTTGTAGCCACACGAAACTTGACCCACGTAGGCCACAATCGGTCGCAATCGCCCATCCGCAAATCCATGACAAACGGCATGTCCCCGGCGTGCGCCACCGTACTACTTGCGCAGCGGCTTGGGCAGCGGAATGCCCGCCGCGATGACGGCGGCGATGATCATGCAGACGATGCCCTTGAGTGGGAAGCACATGAGCAGCAAGCCCACAACCATGACCGGCTGACGCATAACGGCGCCCATCGTCGAGGCCGTGCAGACGGCGACGCAAAAGACCGGATCGGCGCCGGTGAGGATGGCAAGGCCATAGCCCAGGCTCACACCCGAGAAGATAACCGGGAAGAAGTGGCCGCCACGCCAACCAAGGTTGATGAGGGCGGGCGTCAGCATGGCCTTAACAAGACCGGTCGCGATAAGCACGCCGGCGGGAATGGTCATATAGGTCTCCATGAGCACGTCGGCTTGGGTCTCGCCGGCAAACATGGTGTAGGGCAGGACCGTGCCACAGATGGCGAGCGCCAGACCGGCCAGCATGGCCTTGACGACAGGGCGCTCCCCTATGGCGTGGGCCAACGCCTCGCTCGCGTGCTCCGAGACAAAGTACAGCCAGCCGCAGGCCGTACCGATGAGCGCCAGGGGAATAAGCCAGGCAAGCTCAAGGTTGCCCACCCGGGCAGCCTCGAACCTCGGCATACCCATACCGCCGCCCATGAGTTGGCCGAGCAGTAGATAGGTGCCCAGGCCGCCGGCAATCGCGATGCCGTAGACCACGGTCTTTTGCGCCTTGGGCAGTTTGATGGTGATCTCGTCGGATTCGGCGTCTCCATCGTCGTCGGCGCCCTGGCCGTCAGCGCTACCGGCGAGCGGCGCCACAAAGCCAAAGACGGGCGCGGTGAAGAGCGCCGTCAGGGCGGCCTGGGTGCCCAGCAGCGTGAGCTGCCTAAACTCGACGCCAAAGCGACGCATGCGGTCGCCGACCCAGCTGCACAGGCCCGCGATAACGCCGGTCAGGCCGGCCTCCGGTCCAATGCTTCCGCCAAACAGCAGCGGCAGCAATGCCGCAAGCGAAAGCTTGCCCAGGTTGTCGTACGGGTAGCAACCGTCCTGTTTAACCTTGGCCATCACCTGGTTAAGGTCGTCGGTCTTGGTGCCCGTCATCTTTTCGTACAGACCGATCAGCAGGCCGCCCAGCAAGCAGACAAAAAACGGGTACGGCAGAAAACCGAACGGGCCGCTCGCGAGCTCAGGCGAAGCGACGCCCAGCGCGTGCGGAATCTCGGTCCACAGATAGTCGACACCGTGCTCCATCGCAAAAAAGAACAGCCAGACCGCGGCGCCTGCGAACGCACCGGTCACGGCAACGCTAACTAAAAACAGCGCACGGTTTTTGGGTTTTGCAAGACTATCCATCGGGACCTCCCGTGGTCAAATTCGGCAAAGATACGTTTTATTGTAGAGCGAGCGTTGCCCGAACGAGCCAACCGTCTGCGCCGCAAACGGCACCATTGGGAGTCATAGTGGGGCAGGCTCAAGACTTATCCGTTGATAATCGAGGCAATCTCGCGCAAATCGTCGGCAAAGTAGATGCCGTGCTGGCGCCTCGGGCTCGAAAGCCCTTTATCAATCATGTGCTCGAGCAACGCCTTAAGATCGTTGTAGTAGCCCCCAAGGTTGTACAGAATGCACGGCGCATCGAGATGCCCCAACGACACGGCGGACATGACCTCGGCAATCTCCTCGAGCGTACCCGTCCCACCGGGAAAGGCGATGAACGCGTCACCGAGCTCAATCATCTTGGCCTTGCGTTCGGCCATGTCACTCGTCACGATAAGGTCGTCGATACCGTCATGTTGAAACTCGGCCTCGATAAAAAAGCTCGGCTCCACACCGGTCACGTGTCCGCCGGCATCGAGCACGCCATCGGCGAGCGCGCCCATCAGCCCCGACTTGGACCCGCCGTATACCAGCGCGTGGCCGTTGGAGCCAATCCATGTGCCGAGCTGCTGCACCGCAGGCAGAAACGCCGGGTCGTTACCGACGCTGGCGCCCAGGTATACCGTGATATTCATATTCAGCCCCCTTGTTGTGACGCGCGGCGCCCGCCCTAGCGTTGGCGTCGGCGATATTCGCGCACGCGGCGCGACAGGTCGGCGAGCTCATCGCGATCGAGCTCTTCCAGATGCTCAAGATCGTCCATAAAGCGCGCCATGGTGTCCTTTTGGCGCATCTTGATGAGCGTATTGCAGTAGTTCACCGCCACGCCCGTGAGCATGGCGATGTAGAAGATGCTGATGACGCTCAAAACGACGGTGATAGCGCGGGCAACCGGCGTTTCGGCCGGGATATCGCCAAAGCCGATCGTCGATACGGTCTCAAAGCTAAACCAGAGGCCATCGCCAAACGTAAGGGTCGCAGGGTCGGACAGCCAGACGGCCGTCGAGCACAGCAGGTAGAAGATAAGGAACAGGCCGGTGATGCGCGCAAAGCCAGCCTGGCGCAACACGTCGGCAAGCGTCCTCAACTTGTTCATCGCGACCCCTTTTCCAGACGCCCAATCACATTCGCTCGTTATTGTCCCACACCCGGCAGAAAGGGACTGTCCCCAACTGCCGGGAGTGACCGTTTAGCGGTGCGGCGGCTGAATGGGCAGGCTGAGCTGGTATCCTTATGCGAAACTGTCTCAACTCGATAGGATTTCATGTGAAACCTTCCGCTGTCTTTCGCTTGGCTCTATATCGCACCCTGGCCGTCGCGCTTGCCGCGCTCGCCATACTGAGCGCCGTCATGCCCGCCCCCGCCTTTGCCGCCGACTCCGACCGGCAGGTCAAGACGGTCCGCGTTGGCTGGCTCGTCAACAACAAAGGCTTCCAGGAAGGCACGCCGGGCGAGCGCCTCTCGGGATGGGGCTACGAGTACCTCCAGACCCTCTCGTATTACACAAAGGGCTGGCAATACGAATACGTTAGCGGCACCTTCTCCGAGCTTATGGACATGCTCGAGGCAGGCGAAATCGACCTCATGCCCAACATCTCGTATTCGGCAAAACGCGAGCAGAAGCTGCTCTTTTCCTCGAACCCCGAGGGCACCGAGCGCTACTACATCTACGCCAGGCCCGACCGCGACGACCTGGCCAAGGGTGACCCCCAGGCGCTCCAAGGCCTCACCATCGGCTGCAACTCTGGCGTTATGCAAACTATCGTCGGCCAGCAGTGGCTCGCCGACGAAGGCGTTACCTGCACCTATAAAGAAATCGACACCGGCAGTGCCCTCTTTGAGGCGCTTGCAGACGGCGAGGTCGACGCCGTCATCATGAACGACACCATTTCGTCGCCCGATGCGTCACCCATGTTCTACGTAGGCTCGAGCGACTACTATTTTGCCGTTCCCAAAAGCCGCCCTGATCTGATGAACGACATCAACGCCGCCATGACGACCATCGCCCGCGATAACCCACGCTATAACGAGGAAGTCAAATCGAGTTACTCGACCCAAAACAGTGGCTCGTCATCGCTCACCGGCCCCGAGACCACCTGGCTCAAAGAAAACGGCAATACCATCACGATCGGCTATCTTAAAAACCAACTTCCCTACTGTACGCAAAATGACGACGGCGAGATGGAAGGGTCGCTCGCCTCGCTTGCAACGACGTTGCACGACAAGTTTGGCATTACGGTCAAAACAATCGCACTCTCGAGCAACAAACAAATGATCAAAGCCCTTTCCAACGGGACCATCGATGTCGCCCTGCCGTTGTTTCGCGACTACTGGCTCGCCGAGCAGACAGGGGTCATCCAGTCAAACTCGATGGGAACGGTTTCGCTGACCGCCATTCACAGTGGCAAAAACCTGAACAGCGACCTTAAGAACATCGCTTGTACAAAGAGCACAATCGTTAACCGTTTTGAGCTCGAAAGTCTCTTTCCGAACGCAACGGTAACCGAGTATTCGAATGACGGCGAGGTGCTCAAAGCCCTCGATGAGGGGAAGGCACGTTGCATCATTGTCCCCAGCACGCGCCTGGAAACTCTCCGCGACATCTACGACATCGAGGATTTCGAAACACAGGAACTCACCAACACGGCACAACTATCGTGTTTAATTTCGCGCGGCAAGCCCGAGCTGCTGGGAATCATCAATAAGGGCATCGTCAATGCAGGTGAATCGCTCTCTGCAAACAGCTATTTCCCCACATCGTACTCGGCGCAAGAATCGGATGCGTTCCGACTTCTCTACCGCAACCGCATCGTCATTGCGGCAGTCGTCATTTGCATTTTGCTCACCGGCATCGTCATCCTTGTCTGGTCGCTTTACCGCGCACAGGAGGAACGGCAGAAAGCCGATGCCGCCAACGCCGCCAAAACCGCTTTCCTCACGCGCATGAGCCACGACATCCGCACGCCGCTCAACGGCATCCTGGGCCTTATCGAAATTGAGGAATTGAGAGAAGGCGACATGCAGGTCGCCCGCGAAAGCCGCGCCAAGGCGCGCGTTGCCGCCAATCACCTGCTGTCGCTGATTAACGACATCCTCGAGATGGGCAGGATCGAGGAGCGCAAAGTGACGCTCGAGCACGAATCATTCAACCTTAAAGAGCTGTGCGACAATGCGCTCGTACTGTGCAAGCTCCGCGCATCGGACCGCGGCATAACCATGCTCGACACCAGCGAGCCCTACGCTGTCGACCAATATATGATCGGCAGCCCCACCCATATTCGGCAGATCCTTGTCAACCTGCTCGACAACAGCATCAAGTACAACAAGCACGGAGGCACCGTCACGTTCTCATCGACCATCAAACCGGTCGACGACGAGCACGCCGTGTTTTGCTTTAGCGTCTCGGATACCGGCATTGGTATGACATCCGAGTTTTTGGCACACATTTACGAGCCGTTTGCCCAGGAAGGCGACGATGCGCGCAGCAAGTTCCAAGGAACCGGCATTGGCATGTCTATCGTCAAATCGCTCATCGATATGATGGGCGGCACGATTGAGATTTCGAGTGAATGTTGGCGTGGGAAGTACGTTTAACGTCCAGATTCCGCTCGAGATCGACAAGAACCCTCAGGCAAAAGAACGTACGGATAAGCAGGAAACCAGTTGCTCGCTTGCCGGCATGAACGTTCTTTTGGCAGAAGATAACGAGCTCAATGCCGAGATTGCCCAGGCCCTGCTCGAAAGCGAAGGCATCGTCGTAACGCGGGCCGCCGACGGCAACGAAGCGGTCGACCTATACGTTGGTCATCCCGCTGGCAGCTTCGATGCGATCCTGATGGACATTATGATGCCGGGTATGGATGGCTACGAGGCAACCCGCGCGATTCGCCTGAGCGAGAAGGCCGATGCAACCGACATCCCCATCATCGCGCTCACCGCCAACGCCTTTGCCGAAGACGCCAAGGCGGCACACGACGCCGGCATGAACGCCCATCTGCCCAAACCGCTCGACTTTAGCAAGCTCAAAAACATACTCGCCTGTATCAAGAAAAACGGGGCTGTTTCGCTATAGTTTGTGCTCAACCACCATGCGCAGTAGAAAGGAAGCCAACGATGTTTAGGCCCTTACGTCGAAAGAAACGCGCCATCACCGACGAGGAAGCGCGCGAACTGCTCGCTACCTGCAAGCGCGGCGTCCTTGCCGTCAACGGCGATGATGGCTACCCCTATGCCATTCCCGTCAACTACTTCTTTGACACCGAGCACGACAAGATTTATTTCCATGGCGCCAAGGCTGGCCACAAGGTCGATTCACTCAGGCGTGATGACAAAGTCTGCTTTACCGTTTACGGCAACGAGTGGTACAAGGACGATGACTGGGCTCCCTATGTTATGAGTACCGTGGTCTTTGGCCGTTGCCGTCTGGTAGATGAGGCCCCCGCGTTTATCGAGGACAAAGTCCGCCAGCTCGCGCTTAAGTATTACCCTTCCGCCGAAGAAGTCGAGGAGGAAATCGCCAAAGACATCAAGGGCGTCCAACTCTACGAGATTTCGATTGAGCATCTTTGCGGCAAGCAGATCCATGAAAAGTAGCGAATGCGGAAAACGCGCTCGCTACCCTCTGTGCCCCATGCGCCCACGCATTTTGACGGCGTGGGCGCATGGGGCAGCGCTCGAATCGAGCGCCCCCTATACCCCAAAAACGTAGCGGTCCAGGCGCTCACACGCCTCCTTTACCCGCGAAAGCGGCAGTGCCAGATTCACGCGGATGTGACAGGGCCCGTGGAACGGGCGGCCGTCCTGATACCCCACGCCCACACGCGCGCCTCCGTCGAGCAGCCACTGAATATTGCGGCCATGTTCGCGGCACCACTCGGTGCAGTCCAGGAACACCATGTACGTGCCCTGCGGGCGCGAAAACGCGACGCCCTTCCAATGTTTTTCTGCATACGTGCAGAAGTACTCGATATTGCCGGCAAGCACCTGGTTGAGCTCGTCAACCCACTCGTAGCCCTGCGGCTGGTAGGCGCCGATAAGCGCGTGCATCGAAAGGACGTTCATCTCGTTGTAGTGGGTCTTGTTGGACACGGCGCTCACGCGGTCGCGCAGCGTCTCGTTATAGATGATGTGGTAGCTGCCGACCAGGCCCGCCAGGTTGAACGTCTTACTGGGCGCATAGAGGGCAACCGTGCGCATGCGGGCATCCTCGCTCACCGACTGCGTCGGGATATGCTCGTGACCCGGCAGGATGATATCGGACCAAATCTCATCCGAGATCACCACACAATCGTGCTGGCGATAGATGTCCATGGCACGTTCGATCTCGTCGCGCTCCCATACTCGGCCGCAGGGATTGTGCGGCGAGCAGAACACCGCGGCATGGATGTGGTTTTGGGCGAGCTTGCGCTCCATGTCCTCAAAGTCCATACGCCACACGCCTTGGTCGTCGAGCTTAAGCGGGCTGTGGACAATGCGATAGCCCGCGGCTTCGATAGACTTGGTGAAACCGATGTAGGTGGGGCTATGGACCAGCACCGCATCGCCCGGCTGGACGTACGCGCGCAGCGTCGACACGACACCGCCCAGCACACCGTTTTCGTAGCCGATATGCTCCGGCGCCAAGCCCTCGACGCCGTTGCGACGGCTCTGCCATTCGATGATGCGGTCGAAGTACTCGTCACGCGGATTGAAATAGCCAAACATGGGGTGCTGGGCGCGCTGAATGATGTGCTCCTGGACCGTGGGCACCGTGGCAAAGTTCATGTCAGCCACCCACATGGGAATGCGGTCGAAGCCCTCGTCAGGTGCGTTCGGAGCCATGCCGGGGATCTCGCCCCAGGAGTCAACGGCGATGGCGTCCATGCCGTGGCGGTCGATAAGCGAAGTAAAGTCGTATTTCATGCTGGGCTCCCGTGCAAAGCGGATTGTTTTGGTAGGCGTTATTGTCCAACAGCGTGGGCGGTTTTGGAGCGGGGTTTGGCGCTTAATTTGGCGGGTGCGGACGAACGGCTGGTTAGTCTTGCGCGTCGTTGATAGCGGTTATCGTCAACCTGGTTCCGTCGACCGTAAACGATATGTCGAGCCCAGCGTAAGCCAAGTGGTAAATGCGGCTTGGCTCGTGTTTGCTGCCCGCGCGGCGCGGATCCTGGTGAAGAACCTCAACCAAGCCAGGGAGCTTTGCGGGCAGGACCATGTCTTGAAGCGCTTGCGGAAACTCGACGTCGAGCTCTTGCCACGGAGCATCCTCAATCCAGCCGCCGGTCGCGTCCGGGTGACAGTCTGCAAACGGAATGTAGGGCTTGATATCGTAGATGGGCGTGCCGTCGCGCAGGTCGGCCCCCAGTATATGGATGATCGGGCCATCATCGGTGAGCTCGACACGATCGAGCTTGACGCAGGTGAGCCCGATGGGATTAGGACGAAACGGACTGCGCGTGGCAAACACGCCCACGCGCTCGGCCCCACCCAGGCGCGGCGGGCGCACGGTTTTCGACCACTTGGCATTGGTGCCAGACCTGTCCTGCGTCTTGGCATCGGTAGCTATGTCCTTAGCCGTGCCGCCGGGCGTTCCGTTTTCGAAGCGCCACAACAGCCATAGGTGAGAGAAGGAGTCCAGACCCTCAACCGCTGCGTTGGAGGCAAATTCCGGCTCAAAGACGATGCGTCCCTGCAGATGGGGCGCCAAAAAGCTGTTGCGCGGAATGCCAAACTTCTGCGGCAGGTCGGTATGTATGTGTGCGATAGGTTCCATGCCGGTCATTGTACGGCATGGAGATGTAGGGCGTTGCGCGCAATTCTCCGCCGCGGTCCCCCGTCGCGCAACCAACGGTTGCTTGGAAGGGCACCTGCTGTCGCGTATGCTTAGGCCATCAACCAGCAGAAAGGAGCCATCATGGCCTTCGCAGAAAAGCTCATTGCTGTCCGTCGCGCCCATCACCTTACCCAAGAGCAACTCGCCGCCAAGCTCTTCGTCACACGCCAAGCCGTCAGTCGTTGGGAGCGCGGCGAGGTCACACCGGGCATCGACATGATGAAGCTCATTGCCGCCGTGACCGGCGAGCCCCTGTCTCACCTGCTCGAAATGCCCGAGCACTACTGCCAGAGCTGCGGCATGATACTCACGCCCGACGACTGCGGCACTGATGCCACGGGCGCCATGACCGACCATTACTGCAAGTGGTGCTACGACCACGGCCAGTACACCTACGAGACCACGATGGAGGCAATGATCGAGGACTGCGCTCCGCGTCTGGCGCAAAACACCGGCATGTCGCTCGACGAGGCCGTCTCGCTCATGGGCGCCGTTCTGCCGCAGCTGGAGCGCTGGCGCACCGTGCAGGAAAACGAGGAGCGCTACGGTGCCGAAGCACGGGCGCGCTATGGCGATGAGGCCATCGATACGGCAAACGAAGCATTACTGGACATGGATCCCCAGACATGGAACGACATGAAAGAACTTGAACGCGCTATTCTGGGCCAGCTCTCGATTGCCATGGGCGACGGCGATCCAAAGAGTAGCGAGGCCCAAAAACTTGTTGCGATGCATCGCCGTTGGATTGGCCTCAACTGGGGAGCCGAGCCCCAGGACGAAGCGTATCTGGGCCTCGCCCACGGCTATCTTGCCGATCAGCGCTTTGTTGACTACTACGACAAGCCCTGCGGCACAGGCGCCACGGCGTTTCTGGTCCAGGCCATCGAGTCGTCGCTGGCTCGCGCATAGACCGCGGCGGCTTTGGGTATCTCAATCGAAACCTCAACCGATTGGAGACCCATGGCTACTGATCACGAGCTCGTGCTGTACGTTATGACCGGCTGCCCGTATTGCATTAAGGTCAAGCGCTTCCTGGCCGATAACGGCGTGACCATCCCCGAGCGCAATATCTCGACCGACCCCGATGCCGAGCAGACGCTCATCGCCGTCGGCGGCAAGCGCCAAGTTCCCTGCCTGTTCATTGACGGAGAGCCGCTCTACGAATCGAGCGACATCATCGCATGGGTGCAGGAGAACCTGCTCTAGCACTCATTGGGGACGTACTTAAATGAGTAGATAGGGATTCACTTTCTCAACTATATAGAACATGCGTTTGCTTTTATGCTATACTCGCTTCAAGGCATGAGGCTGGTCGAGAGCTCCTGCGGAGGTCCCCAATGACACGCTGGAGCGAGCTCGGTAAGTAAGATCGGTGGTTACCGCACTCGTCCATCTCAGACAGGCTGCGCTCCTGTTCGTCGTCGCCATCAAAGAACGGCACTCACAACCAAACGTTTCCGTTATCCGTGAGTCACACAGGAGTGCATCGTTATGGCAAAAAAGATTCCAACCTTTACGTCCGACACCGTATCAAGCACCTGTTCAGATATCAGCAGGATCGTTGAAGCCAAGAACCTCAATCAAAAGAGCATCGATCATGGGACTTCGCTGGAGGGGGCATTGCTCATCGGGCGTCGTCTCGAACAAGAAACTGCCGGATATTCAATTTCCAACCTCAAAGGACTGCTCTCCCCTGTCGGCAGCCATCTGCACAAGCGCTTTGGTCCCCGCGTGGGACAATCCTATCTCACGCGCTGTATTAAGCTCGCTCGCGCGGTACCCAAGGGCGTGCCTTTTCGGTCAGAGCTTGGCCTAGCTCACTATGAGTCACTCGCTCGCGTCGCAAACGAGAACCTGCGCCTAGAGCTCATGAACGTCGCGGCAGACAACAAGTGGTCCTCATCGCACATCGCGCTTCACGCTAGATACCAGAGTCCACAAGATGCTCCTAGCAACAGGGAATTCCGCGAGCTCATATCGAACCAAGAAGTTTGGCGCTTTGCCCGCGCTTATACAGATGCCTGCGGAATCATTTCACTCGAGAAATTTGTTGAGCTTTACAATTCTTGCGCCCCCAAACCAGTCTCGATATTCGAAGTAAACGAAACCATTTGGAAAATCAGAGACGAGTCGGGGCGCATCGACAACCCCTGCATGTTATCCAAGGACGGAGAGCTGTACCTCATAGCGCCGGAACTAGACGACACGGTCGAAAATAACCCTTATTACTACGACGACTACGGATACTCTTATCGAAAATACGAACGCCATAGCGAGTACACCGAGGAAATGCGTTCGCTACGCGAACGACGCGTTCAGAGCAGGAGGGCAGCTATATTCGCTGGTCATGAACAGCATCCAATCGAAAAACTCGATTATGAGGACGTCGTCTGCGGATATGCCAGCTACACACGGCCTGTTAATAATCTCAAGCTGTATATCTTGAATGATTCTAAGCTGAGCGCCGCAAGCCTTCACGCAAGAGAGGCCGAGTTCGATTTCATCGTGGCAAAGCTCTTGCGTTCTATTGGTCTCAACGGCATGCCGACAGCGCAACAAACAACCGAAGATGCCGAATTTCTATTGATCGTCGTACGACCCGATTTTTACGAACAATCGAAGATATACAAGGTCTCCAAGCTCCTCGCAATAGTCTATGAAAACGCTCCTCTCTGGGAGTTCAACGGACGCTCGCATGCCGAACTTAAAAGCGATGAAGTAGCAGAGCCTCCGGTGCCGACGTTACATCAAAAAGTCCAACCAAAACAGGCTGCTTAACCCTATTAACTGCTTGCATTTTTGTTTACAAAACTGTATACAAAAAGAGAGGCCCTTATGGAGCTCATCGCAATCCACCCCCATGCCCTCAAACACGGGCTGACGGAGACGGATATTACCTGCGCCTGGAACTCCGCTTTCGCATGGTTCAGGCGTGATCTTGAAAATGGAGACATCGATTACGTTCTCGTTGGACTTGATGGAAGAAACCGTCTTATGGAGCTCATCGCTCGATGTTGTCCCGATCGAGATGGCTACATCATTTACCACGCCCTTGTCCCTCCTACGCGCAAGGTGCTCAGAGAACTTGGGATTGATCGATAGGAGGCGCTATGGACGCTCAGCAGCTCGAAAAGATGATGGGGTTTGCTCCCGGAGAACTAGAAAAGGCCGCGGAGGCATACGAAAAAGATGAGTGGCCGAAGGGTCGCACCATCAAGCTGGGAAGGCCGCCAATCTCCGATGAGCCCAGCGTTGTTTTATCGGCACGTGTAGGTGAGTCGGTTCTCGAGGCGTTTGACGCAAAGGCAAAGCGCCACGGACAAACACGCACGGAGCGACTCAGAGAGCTCATTACGCTCGACGCAATGATTGCCTAGTCCCCCCGCCGAGCCCAAACATGTACGCCAGCATCCAAAAGCGTCATTTTTCGACATCATTGGATGCTGGCGTACAGCTTTTAAGAGGCAAGCGGGGCATAGTCATTGGGGACGTTCTTTAATGACTAGTCGTTTAAGAACGTCCAACGACTACATTTAGCCGCAAAAGCGGGCGGCAGACGCGAGCGGCTGCTCGCGAAAGACGCGCTCGACGGCGGCGCGGTATTCGTCGACCTTTTTGGTCTTGCGCACGATCTTGTGAACGTTAGCGGGATTGGCGAAGGCGCATTTGGCGTAGAACCACCACTCCTTCATGCGAAAGACCGCATTGCCGCCAATCTCTTCCGCATATGCCGTAAACAGCGTGTCGTGGAAGCGCTGCAGCTCAGCAGCCGTGGCAGTAGGGCCGCCCTTAACCATGCGAGCCAGCGCGGGGTTCGCAAGCAAGCCGCGCCCCAACATTACGTGACGCGTTCCGGGATAGGCCTCCACCAGCGCATCCATCTCCTCAAGATCAAAGATGTCGCCGTTGTAGGCCACCGGGAACGGCGCCCGCTCCAGCGTCTCGCCGTAAAACTCTTTGCGCGGCGAACCCGCATAGCGGTCCTTTTGCACGCGCGGATGCACGATCAGCTCTGCCAGCGGCATGCGGCAATAGAGGTCAAGCACACGCTCGTATTCGTCGTCGCTTTCCAACCCCAGCCTGGTCTTGACCGACACCGGCAACGGCGAGCGTTCGCACACGTCGCTCAAGAACACCTCGAGCTCGTCGAGATTACGCAAGAAACCCGAGCCCTTCCCCTTGGCTACAACCGTGCCCGAGGGGCAGCCAAGGTTGAGATTGACCTCGTGATAACCCATGTCGGCGAGCACCTGTGCCGCCCACACAAACTCGTCCGCGTTCTTGGACATCAGTTGAGGCACCACGTTCAGCCCCTGGTTATTGGCGGGATCGACCTCTTTAAACGTCTTACCGCCAAAGCGGTTCCCCACGCGCGGCGGCGGCAAAAACGGCGTGTAATAGCAATCGAGCGCACCAAAACACTCCGCATGCACGCGACGGAACACATGCCCGGTAATCCCCTCCATGGGGGCCAGCGATAAAAACATCAACATCCACTCTCAAATCAATGTGACAGAGGGACTGTCCCTTTGTCACATCCTCCCATTCAAACGGTTCAGAAACTCTTCGCAGGCGCGAGAACGCAGACGATATTTTTTCCACACCAGATACGACGCAATGGTGAGCGGCGGCTCAAATGGGACAAAACGCAAATCGCTGCCTTCATCTATCTGCAGCAAGCTTCCAATGCTAACCGCACACGCAGCACCCGAACGCACCAGATGTGACGCGTTGCCGATCAGGTCAAAATGCCCCACAACGTTGAGCTCGTCGACGGTGAAGGCGCCGCTCGCCCACGCTTCTAGGTCCAGCGCCCGATTCGAGGTGCGCGAACTCACCAGCAGCGGCATCTTCGCCACGTCCGCAGGCGTCAGCACGTCAAGCTCACCCCATGGATCGCCCGCGGCGACAACGGCACCGACTCGATCCGCCTCGGGCATACGAATCCATTCGTATTTCTCGATGTTAACGGGCTCCAGCAACAGCGCAAAGTCGAGCAGGCCGCGCTCCAAGCGCTCCTCCACCGCATCGGCGTTGCCGGTATAGAGTTCAATCGTCACTCCGGGATGATCCCGATGCAGCTCTGTAAACGCGTCGAGCACCAGCCGCATCGATTTGGTTTCACCGGCGCCAATGCGGATAACGCCCGCAATGCCAAGCTCCCGATCCGCCAACTCCAGCTCGGTCTGCTCCACCAGCGAGACGATTTCCTCGGCACGTTGACGCAGGCGCATGCCGTCGCTTGTGAGCACGCACGATCGATTGGTGCGCTCAAAAAGCTCGACACCCAGTTCGCGCTCAAGATCGGCAATCTGACGTGACAGCGTAGGCTGCGTCACATGCAGCACATTTGCCGCCTCGGTCATGTTTTCCTCACGCGCCACCGCCAAAAAGTAACGCAACGTCCGTAGTTCCATTGCACCCCCAACTCAGACAAGGTATTCCACTCGCCAGCCATTTGGTATTCGTATACCTAGCTAGTCGATATGAGCAATATACATTATTAACCTATCAACGTACGCTATAGCCATCCCCTCAAAGATAAGGAGAACACCATGCAGTACACGACCCTTGGCCATTCCGGCATTAAAGTCTCTAAACTCTGCCTGGGAGGCATGAGCTTTGGCGAGCCCAGCCCCGACTTTCATCAGTGGACCATCGGACCCGACGACACACGCGCCGTCATCAAACGCGCACTCGACACCGGAATCAACTTTATCGATACCGCGAACTGCTACAGCTTTGGCACGAGCGAAGAGTACATTGGCGCCGCCCTGCGCAATCTGGGAATCGCTCGCGAGAGCGTCGTGCTGGCTAGCAAGGTTCACTTCAACGAGGGCGGCCTTTCCGCCGACGCCATCAAATGCGAGATCGAAGGCTCGCTCAAGCGCTTGGGCACCGATTACCTTGACCTCTACATCATTCACCGCTTCGATTACGACGTTCCCATGGAAGAGACCATGGGAGCACTCAATGACCTGGTACGCGAGGGCAAAGTTCGCGCACTCGGCGCCAGCGCCATGTATGCTTACCAGCTGCACAACCTGCAGATCGTCGCGGGCGACCACGGATGGGCGCCCTTTACGAGCATGCAGTGCCACTACAACCTGCTGTACCGAGAGGACGAGCGGGAGATGATTCCGGTGTGCCGCCAGTTTGACATGGCTCTTACGCCATACAGTCCCATGGCGTCGGGACACCTCTGCCACCCCACGTGGGAAAGCTCGAGCACACGTGGCACCACCGACACGACCATGGCCAACAAGTATGACGATGATCGCGCCATCGACATGCCCGTCATTGAGCGCGTGGCCAAGATTGCCGCCGACCACGACGTGCCGATGTCGAGGATTGCGCTGGCATGGCACTGGGCACGTGGTGTGGCGGCCCCCATCGTGGGCTGCTCCAAGCCCGAGCGCGTCGACGATGCCGTGGCCGCGCTCGACGTAACGCTCTCGCCCGCCGAGATCGAGTTCCTCGAAGAGCTCTATCAACCGCACGCGCTCGTTGGCCCCAAGGCCCGTCCCGGCGAAAAGCCGCTTGCCGGCACCACCAAGGTCAAAACCACAAAGTGATGCCATGGACGACAACATCATCGACGGCCTACGCGACGCCGGTTGCAGCGAAGAGTTTATCGAGCTATACGGCACTGCTGCCAGCGACTGTGCGCGCATTTGCCTACTAAAACGGCATCGCCGCGAATTGCTCAACGATATACACGCGGGGCAACAGAAGCTCGAATGCCTTGACTATCTCATCTATCGGCTACGCAACGCCTCAACCGGATGCTGTTCAAGCCGCTCGGTATCGCGGCCATGAGGCGGCACTTAATAGCACCTCACCATGGCACCAAATACTGCCTCACCATAAAGCCTAAACCGCAGCAACGAAAGGAACTCCAATGACTAAGGCACTTGTGGCATATTTCAGCGCATCGGAACCACGATGGACGTTGCGAGCCGCTTGGCTCGCGTGACGGACAGTGACCTGTTCGCCATTGTGCCCGCCAATCCATACACAAGCGCCGACCTTAACTGGCGCGACAAGCAGAGCCGCAGCACACTCGAGGCTGCCGACCCCTCCTGCCGCCCTGCCATAACCTCTAGAGTGGAGCACATCGAAGGCTACGACACCATCTTTTTGGGTTTCCCCATCTGGTGGTACGTGGCACCGGCGATTATCAACACATTCCTTGAGTCTTACGACCTGACAGGCAAGACGATCGTCCTGTTTGCCACCTCGGGCGGAAGCGGAATGGGCAAAACGGCGTCGGTCCTTAGGGCAAGCGCTCCGGGCGCAAAGATCGTTGACGGCGGCATTCTCAACAACGCAAGCAACGCCAGCCTCGAGAAGTTCGCGGCAAGGTACCTCTAACGCGACAAAGGCCGACAAATCGGCGGCGCGGCGAGCACGATGAAAGCGGCATCATCGAGTGGATATAGGAGCGCCTGCCCTATTCCAAAGTCGCCACCCTAACCTTTCATCCACTCCAAAACATGTACGTCAACATCCAAAGTCAACATTTTTTGACATCTTTGAATGCTGACGTACAGCTTTTTGTATGGACCGGAGAAGGCGCAAATGGCGAACCCATCGAGCCGTCAAGACACTTTAGCCGCATGACCATGCACTCATCGATGGCGGGATTCTCTATACTGAGTCTCATATGACGGTATCGCGCCAAAGGAGAACGCCGTGACCACGTCGCAGATATCCCTGCTCGCGCTCATCTCGGTTGGAGGCATCGGCATCCTGCTTATCGGAATGAGCACGCTCATGAAAGCCGCCGCCCGCAGGAAAGCCAAGGCCTGCACCGCTATGATCATGGGAACGGTCATTGACCACCGCTTTATGGGCGAAGGCAGAATGTATCCCGTTTTGGAGTACACCGTCGACGGCACGCGGTACCACGTGAGAAAACAATTCCGCGGCGTAAAGACCAAAAGCTTGTCGGGACTCCCCGTCCGCACGCAAAGCGCGGCGTACGAAGACGCCAAGGGCTGGTTGCACGTACAGACAGGACCCATCACACGCCTAGATACTCTCGCAGAGCAGCTTTGGCCCCTCGGCAGCCAAATGACTGTGCACTACAACCCCAGCAGCCCAGACAAGAGCTATGTCGAGCGCCCTATCGTGGGCGACTTTGCCACGCTGATGTTTAAAATCGCGGGTATCTTGCTCATCGCGCTGAGTATTTTGCTCTATGTTCTTATCCAGCGCTAGCTCAGACTGATACATCCCGCGCGCCGCGCGCCACAACGACCGCCACGACACCAAGGACCAGCTATGGCAACACTCTCCGAACAAGAACGTAAGCGCATCCAGCGATACTGCATTTGCCCCAAGGTTGCCGGCGCGGCGCTTGCCATGGCATTCGTGCTGCCCTTATCGATCATTCCTTTCGAAATGGTCGACGACATCGTCTTCCATCACGAAGGCTTCCAAGAGACAGGCATGATGACCGCCTTGGTGCTCACCGCCATCGAGCTCGTTATATTCTGCTACTGCGCTCTCGCCCCGCGCTTTGGCATGCGTGGCAAGCAGTGGAAGGAAATGCAGCGCCGGCTCGCCGTCGAGCAGAGCGAGAAAGACCGCTCGGCACAAATCGCAGGCGTTGTTGGCACGCAGGCCGCCGCGCGCCTGCTCAAGAACAGCGACAACGAGACCGCGCGCAACCTGGGCGACGCGGCAGAAGTCGCCGCTGCCGTAGGCGCCGTCGCCACCGCGGCAGACGTGCTTACCGAGAGCTTCGCCAACGCGAAGGCTATGGCAGAGGCCTGTGGCGTACCTATCCCCCATGCAAAAAAGTGGATCGTCGCGCTTGTGGCGCTGCCCCTCGCGATCGTATGCGGCGCCTATATCCCGCAGCTGGCGCAGGGAAACATCGAGATGCAGGAGAACGCCGCGGCCGCGGCTGAGCAGATCGCCATTGCTCGCAAGGCATTAGAGTCCTCATGCGAGTACGTGTCCGCCGATGACCCCTACGAGCGATATCAAGATTACGGCTATCACGTCCGCTGTTATCTGCACGACGGCGACTCCGATGCCCAAAAGACCTATACGTACCTGGATTTTGACAACAAGGGAACGCTCACAGAAGTGAGCTACGCGGCAGAGGTCGACCCCAGCGCGAGCCTTGAGGACAACCTCGCCCGCATCGAGCGCGACCTTGACGAGCTGTTCTCTGCCGTTCAAACCGTAGACGTCAAGACGGTGAGCCCCGAGCTCCTGGCACCGCATAAGCTCCCCGAAGAGTTTAGGCAAACGTTTTTGAACGGCTCGCTCTACGAGAGAATCTCTATCAGGACGAGCGACGACCACATCAAAGCGTATTACTCGTTTGACACGGAGCCCGAGGACGAGTTTGACGAGTACACCCATCCAAGCATCCGTATTACGCTGATGGGTAAAACAAACTAAAAGGCGCAGGAGGGGCCACCCCCTTCCCGCGCCTTTTCATCCAATGTGACAAAGGGACAGTCCCTTTGTCACATTATTCGGAGCGCAGGGCTTCCACGGGGTCTTTCTTGGATGCGCTGCGGGCCGGCAGCAGGCCGGCAACGACCGTCAGCAGCACCGAAATCGCAATGAGCGTCAGTGCATCCTGCACGGGCAGACTCATCAGGTTAGGAACCTGCTTGGCAGCAAGCGCCCAGGCATTAACCGGAAAGCTCACGGCCACTACGACGACAACGGCAAAGACGCCGGCAATGAGGCCTTCGATAAAGGTCTCGGCGTTGAACACGTTGGCCACGTTGCGCTTCGACGCGCCAATCGCGCGCAGGATGCCAATCTCCTTTTTGCGCTCCAGCACGCTGATGTAGGTGATGATGCCGATCATAATGGAGCTCACCACCAGACTGATACTCACAAATGCGATGAGCACCAAGCTGATGGTGTTCACGATGTCGGTCACCGAGCCCATGATGATGCCCATGTAGTCGGTGTACGAGATTGCCTGCTCATCGTGGCCAGCAGCTTTGACCTGCTTGTTGTACGCATCGATGTGATCGAGCACGCGCTCCTTGGCCTCAAAGTCGCGCGGGAAAATCTTGACCGAGATGGGGTCTGCCTCGTCCGCATAGCCCAACGTGGTCAGATTGTTGTCGTAGGTGAGTTTCGAAGCCTTGGCATAGCTCATCATGAGCGAACTCAGGTCCTCGGCGTCCATGTTGAAGTGGATGGCACGAGCAAAGGCGCCCGCATCCACGCGCATGGCGCTCGCCAGGTTGGCAAAACTCGACGACATCTGCGTCGCCATTTGGTCCATGAGTCCTGCCGCACCCGCCTTGAGCTGAGTTGATACCGTCGCCTCAATCTGCTCTCTGATTGCCTTTGTCACCTGATCCATAGCCTGCTGCAAATACGGAGCCAGCTGCTTTTGCACATAGTCGCTCATCGCCTGCTGCAGGCGCTCGGCCAGGGCATCGCCGCCAAGCGCTTTGAGCTGGGCCAGGATTTGCTGGGCTGCCGTATCGCTCTCAAGATACGTCGAGAATGCGGCAGCAAGCCTTGACGCATCCTTAAGATCTTCGGGCGACAGTGCCTTAAACTGATCAGACTGAAGGAAGCCCTCAAACAGCTGATTGGCAAGCGTTCCCACCTGCTGCATTTGCTCGGGCGTGAGCTCCAGACCGTCAAAGATGCCCGAGAAATCCGGGGCCGGCGCCTTGGCCATGATGTCACCGAAGTCGATGTCTCGCCCAACACCCGAAAGGTCAATATCCAGCCCGGACAAATCAAGGCTAGAAAGGTCCATGCCGCCGGCCGCACCCGAGAGCGCAGACGAATCGAGAGAGAACGCGCTCTTCAGCGCCGCCTCGTCCACACTGAACATGCTGCTCAGATCCACACCTTGCTTGGCCTCGCCCTGCAGCTCGTCGAAGGTTTTACCCGTAAAGACATCCGTCTCGGGGTGGGCAAGCTGCTCCTGCACGATCTGCGAATCGGCGGCGCGCTTCATAAGCTGGCATGTCAGCGCATGCGTATAGGCAATGCCCGGAGTCAATGCGCTCGCGTTGGCCGTCTCGTTGGGTCGCACCACGCCCACAATGCGCACGTCAATACCGTCGGCAACTTTGGCCGTCATAAAGTCGGCATCGCCAGACATGTCAGTCCACATGCCGGTCTCTTCATTTTTGCGATAGGCATCGGACGGCGACAGCACTTTAAACGTCGTGGACAGCGCATCGTCGTAGGTAAAGTCGGTGCCGGCCTTGGGCGTCTCGACCTTGCCGTCGGCCGTCATGGCACTGTTAACCAGGTCGTTGAGCTCATCGATATCCAGCGCACCGATGCTGTAGAGCGTGTAGTCACCCACCGTGCCGCGGCTCGAAAGCACCATCACGGCCTCGTTGGCAGACGTAGGCCAATGGCCGGCAACGACATCGTACTGGCTATCGAGCAGGCTCTGGTCGTCAATCATCTCGTTAAAGACCGAGGTTCCCATGGATTCCATGCTCACCGTCGCCGCCGAACTCGCGCCGCCGCTCATGGCCTCGGTCATAGCGTTGGGAACAAGTCGAACGGGCTTCTCGTCACCCTTGCCCGCACGATAGACAACCGGCGTCACGCCATAGCCGTACTGGATGGCATTGACCTCTTTATTGATGCCGTCGCCACCGGCATCGAGCCATGCCTTAAAGCTCGTCATGTCATTGGACTTAACGCTCGCAAACATATCCTTTACGGCCGTGACAACGGAGATCTTATCGGTTCCCTTAGCCTTGCCGCCAGCACTGTCGTCGGACGAATTCACGTTTTCAGGCGAGTCATCATCCGCGGCCCCTTGCCCGCCCATCATGGACGACAGGTCGTAATCCTGTTTGGAAATGGTGAGCGGGTAGCTCGAGAGCGTATCCTCCTCGACCTTTTTGATGTAGCCGTTTACGCCATTGGAAAGCGCCAGAATCGCCGCGATACCGATAATGCCAATCGAGCCCGCAAAGGCAGTCATGGCCGTACGGCCCTTTTTGGTCATGAGGTTTCGAGCAGAAAGCCCCAGCGCCGTCACAAAGCTCATCGAGGTTTTGCGCGTAGGCTTGGCCTCGCGACGCGCGGCATTGGCAACATCAAAGGGGTCGGAATCGTCGGTGATCTTGCCGTCCGCCAGGTTGACGATGCGCGTGGCGTATTGGTACGCCAGCTCAGGATTGTGCGTGACCATGATGACCAGGCGGTCGCGCGCAACGTCCTTAAGCAAGTCCATGACCTGTACGGATGTCGTTGAATCCAAAGCGCCGGTCGGCTCGTCGGCAAGGACGATCTCAGGGTCATTTATCAGGGCGCGGGCGATGGCCACGCGCTGCATCTGCCCACCCGATAGCTGGCTCGGGCGCTTGTTAACGTGCTCGCCCAGGTCGACCTTCTCCAACGCCTCGCGCGCACGCTGGCGACGCTCGGCATGCCCCACGCCCGTGAGCGTCAGCGCCAGCTCCACGTTTTCCAAAATGGTCTGATGCGGAATGAGGTTATAGCTCTGGAACACAAAGCCGATGCGGTTGTTGCGGTAGGCATCCCAATCGCGATCGTGAAAGTCCTTGGTCGAAATACCGTCGATCAGCAGGTCGCCAGAATCAAAGTGGTCGAGTCCGCCGATAACGTTGAGCAGCGTGGTCTTGCCCGAACCCGAGGGACCCAGAATGGCCACGAACTCGTTATCGCGAAAAGCCAGGCTTACGTTGTCGAGCGCCACCTGCGTAAACGACTGCGTAACGTACCTTTTGCAAATTCCTTTGAGCTCCAGCATGGACGGCAACCTCTCCTGCGCAGGCACCCCGCCCGCTCTCCTCCGCCGTTCGTATTCGACGCGTTTGTCTTACTCTATCCCCGTTTTCTGCCGGTACCAGTGAGAAATGTAGGGAACCGCCCCAAATAACGAACGGGACGGCACGCCACGTGGCGCACCATCCCGCACATAACATCGACGATGTGACAAAGGGGCTGCCCCTTTGTCACATTCGGACTTACTGCCCGCTCTTAGCAAGCGCCTGATCGATCAGCTTGTTGAGCGCCTCTCGCTGCTCGGCGGAGTTGATGCCGCCCATGATTGGCTCTCCCACGATGTTGCCGTTCTGGTCGATCACGTAGGTGGTCGGGAACGAGTACAAGTTGGAGGTGAACTTGCCGGCCTCGCTATCCGACTTAAACCAGATGTTCTTGTACGTCACGCCCTTCTTGGAAAGTACGTCCTTGGCGTCTGCCACCTCGTCTTTGTTGCCATCGAGCGTAAAGGAATTAACGCCCACGACCTGGCCGCCCTTCTCGGCAAGCTCCTTGTTGAGCTTCTCCAGATCGCCCAGCTCTCCCACGCACGGCTTGCAGGTGGTAAACCAAAAGTTCATGACGGTGACCTTGTTCTTGGAGAACAGCTCGTCGCTGTTTACATCGTTGCCGTCCAAGTCCTTGCCCTTAAAGCTGGGGAACTTCGTCTCCCCGCTCTCGCCGTTGGTCATGCCTGCGGTCGAGGCATCGACGCTCTCCCCCTCGCCGGGCGTGCTGCCGCATCCGGGAAACTCCTTCTCCAGCGCCATGAGCTTATCCTCGATCTCCTTGACCTGCTGTGCGCCGGCCTTAAGCGTCTTGAGCTCGTCAGCCGTAAACTGATCCTTGGCGCCCTCGATGGTATCAAGCAAAAAGTCGCCGTAGTTCTTGCCGTCCTCAATCATGGGAGTGTCTTTGTTGGCCGCAAGAAACACCTTTTCCCATAGGGCGTTATCGCTCGCAAAGATCTCGTTTTCCTTTTGCAGCAGCTGCTGGTACAGCTCGGCCGCCTCCTCGGCGCTCGACGGCTTTTGCGCTATAAGCTCGGTAATCTGCGCATCGCCGCTCGTGGCATCCTTCGCGTCGCCCTTGGGGGCAGAGCACGCCGCGAGAGTCAGCGCCAGCACGGGCAGCATCAACAAGGCCGCAATTTTTGACAGTTTCATGGTTCCTCCGTTTATATCGAAACTTATATAGGTGCCTATTTGTTTTCGCGGGCTTGCGTGGGCTGCGCGAGCTTGTCGCCCGTCACACCCAGCCCGTAGCGAAAGCTAATAGCATCGACGGGGCACGCGCCCACGCATTTGCCGCAACGAATGCACTCGGCATGGTTGGGCGTACGCGTAACGTCCACGTCCATCTGACACACCTTGGCGCACTTGCCGCACGAGACGCATTTGCACTGGTCAACCTGAATCCCCAGCAACGACACCTTGTTCATGAGCGCATAAAACGCACCGAGGGGGCAGATCCATTTGCAGAAGGGGCGGTAGAACAGCACGCTCAACACCGCAACCGCAATGAGGATCGCGAGCTTCCAGGTAAAGAGCTTTCCCAGCGCGGAACGGATTCCCGTATTCATGATGGACAGCGGAATCGCGCCCTCGAGCACGCCTTGCGGACAGATGTACTTGCAAAAGAACGGGTCGCCCATGCCCACATTGTTGACTACCAGAACGGGCAGTAGCACCACGGCAAACAGCAGCACGGCGTACTTGATGTACGTGAGCGGCTTGAGCTTTTTCGTCGAGAGCTTTTTGCCGGGAATCTTATGCAGAAGCTCTTGCAGCCATCCAAACGGGCATAAAAAGCCGCATACAAAACGTCCCAGCAGCACGCCGATCAGAATGAGTGTTCCGGTGACGTAATACGAAAAGCTGAACTTAGACGAGCCCACCACCGACTGAAACGACCCGATGGGGCACGCACCCGAGGCCGCCGGACACGAGTAGCAGTTGAGCCCCGGCACGCAGACGGCTTTGCCCGCCCCCTGGTAGATGCCTCCCTTGGCAAAGTTAGGCAGGTGAATATTGGTCGCAAGCGTTGCCGCCGCCTGAATCAATCCGCGAAATCTGGTTGATTTTCAATCTCAACGCAACAGTCTGAACGGACCCCGCGTTTCCGCAGCTAGCGCAACGCGGAAATAGCCCCCGGCACCTGGCTATCGCCTCGTTTCCGCAGGTGGAGAGGCTATGGAGGC